>DAOUAU010000301.1:0-2151 GCA_034433195.1 Dehalococcoidales bacterium | reverse complement strand
TGCAGGTGGAACGATAATCGGAGCGACTCCTGATGGAAGGGAGGCAGGTACCACTTTATCAGATGGAACCGTCTCTCCATCCCAGGGAAGAGATATTAAAGGCCCGACTGCTATGCTTAGAAGCGCGGCTAAAATGGACCAGGCGATGTGTTCATCGACACTCCTTAACCTTAAGCTCCATCCATCCTCTCTGGCAACGCGTGAGGACCTGAAAAAGCTGGGCAGCCTGATCAAGTCCTATTCGGTGATGGGCGGCAAATGGATCCAATTCAACGTGGTTGGCAACCAGGAACTGCTGGATGCTCAAAAGTCACCTGAGAAATACCGTGACTTGATCGTAAGAGTGGCAGGTTACAGCGCTTATTTTGTGGACCTCAGTGAAGGAGTGCAGGATGACATTATCAAACGCATGGAGGTTAGTATCTAAAGGAACTACCTTCCGGAAGGCATTGTTCGACACCTTTGATGTGAAATGACTCAGGGAACAATATTTGATATTCAGACCTATTCTTTACACGATGGCCCTGGCATCCGTACGCTGGTTTTTTTAAAGGGATGTCCCTTAACTTGTGTCTGGTGTCAGAACCCGGAATCTCAGCATCTTCAGCCTGAAGTCATGCTTTATGCAGAAAGGTGCAATGGCTGCGGACGTTGTGTTCCGATCTGTCCGCGCCAGGCAATTGACATCACAGGCGGAAAGTCACATACCAGAAAGAACCTCTGCGAAGGGTGCGGAACCTGTACAACGGTTTGTCCCAACGAAGCCCGAATAATGGCCGGTCGGACCATGTTGGCTGAAGAGGTCTTTCAGGAAGTCAGAAAGGATGAAATATTTTACAAAAACAGCGGCGGTGGAGTCACGCTCTCAGGTGGAGAACCACTGGCACAAGCCGAGTTTTCAACCGCCATCCTCAGACTGTGCAAACAGGCCGGTCTGCATACGGCAGTTGAGACTACCGGGATGGGTCATTGGAAGATCTTAAAACAGTTGTTGGAGTATACCGATCTGGTATTGTATGACCTGAAACAAATGGATACACTGGCTCATGAAAAATGCACCGGTGTCTCCAATGACCTGATTCTGGAGAATGTGAAGCGGATTCGGCAAGAATCAGGGATACCAGTGGTGGCCCGTATACCAATTGTTCCAGGCTATAACGCCGATCCTGAAAATATTGAAACTACGGCCCAATTCATTGCCAACGAATTGGGCCGGGATACCAGCGTTAATATTTTGGCATATCACCGGCTCGGCGAGACCAAGTATGACCGTCTGGAAAAAACGAGCAGCGGAATGAACATTATTCCTCCCACCCCGGAACAGATGGCCGCCATTAAAAAGAGCATGGAAGCTTTTGGCTTGACAGTTTCGATTGGCGGTTAGAACCCAATGAAATGCACGAGAATCAGTTTCAATATTCTTGTTTTGGGTGACGTCAAGCATTCTGTGTAAATTCAGGGATGGGCTTATCCTTCTAACTCTTGTTTAAGTGATCCATCACTCCATAAATGATACGATCTACACTTTCAGCTTTGGTAAACCAACTCATCGTGCGAGTTCTTCTTCTCACTTCAGGGAAAACCTGAAGAAACTCCACCAGTTCATTTTCCAGGCTATTTTCTAAAATCAACCTGGCCATTCCCAGGACTCTTGCATTGATTTCCCCCACCAATCTTCCTCCCCCCTTGACCTCTTTCCATAAATTTTTTGCTGTTATTTGCGTCAGGTCTTTGATCTGATACACAGGGCGTATTCCTCCTTTCATTGATTGGTTCTCTTTGAAAAGAATTTACACAATTAAGTTAATGTCACTCTTGTTTTGTGATGGCTAGTGTATTGGGACAATACACTATAAAACAGCAATTTGATTTAAAGGTTAAATATCTGTAATATTATTATTCGTTGAAGTGATCTTTATAGGATAATCCTGTATCTGGTGTCAGGGAGGCTGAATTGGAAATAAACAAGAACTTGATTGAGCGCTGGGAACAAAATCAAAATCGTTTACCTGGCAGAAAGCGCGGATATTATATCAAATTGGGGATCATTTTGGGTGTGAGCCTGGTGATCATTTTACTAATCATCATGGGAGTAACCGATCTAGTTGTCAGGCCTGATATTGATCTGAGTGTCAAGACCAATCCCGGTGA
>DAOUAU010000300.1:0-9030 GCA_034433195.1 Dehalococcoidales bacterium | reverse complement strand
GGGACCGCCCAATCCTTGCATTGCCAGCAGAATGCATTCCAGTCTGGCCGGCTCATGAGAGTAAGGACCGCGGACGTAAGAACCACCGAAGTAATGAGCGATGGAAACAGTCTGTTTCGCCCAGGCTCTGGCCAAAGCTTTGATCGTCCATTCCGGGACGCCGCATTTCTTGGAAGCCCAGGCGGGGGTTTTCTCTATGCCGTCTTCATCTTTGCCCAGAACATAATCCCTGATTTTTTCAAAACCGACGGTGTGGGTTTTAATATATTTTTTATCGTATAGATTTTCTTTGACCCACACATTGATAATCGCCAGTTGCATGGCGGAATCAGTATTGGGCAAAATCGGAATCCATTTGTCAGCATGTACGGCACATCCGTAGTTGACATCCGGGCAGATGTAGACCTGTTTGATGCCGATATCTTTCCAGAAGTAGCACAAACGGGAAGCGAATTGTCCTACAAAACCCCAGGGGGTAGTTTCCGGATCGCAGCCCCAGAAAAGTACCGTATCACAATTTTCAGTCATGTCCTTGACGACGTTATCGGTAGGATGCAGCATGCCCACGATGCCCTGTCCCCAAACATGTTTGGCACCGAAATACCAGCCTTCCCAGCTATCGGGTTGTCTGACCTGTTGGGTAAAACCACCAATTTTATCCAGAAGCAGACCGGATTGACCGTGAGGGGTATTGATGGTTTTGCATTCGCCGTGTCCATCACCTTGCAGCATCACGGCCAGAGGGCCATATTTTTTATGAATTCTCTTGAGTTCATCTGCAATCAAGGTGGCGGCTTCGTCCCAGGAGATGCGCACAAATTTGCTGACACCACGCATATGGGTATTTCTTTCGCCCTTGGGATTCCAGTCAACTCTTTTCAGCGGATACTTGATACGATTGGGAGAATAGGTCCTCTTTTTGTAGGCCAGTGAGAAGGGACTGACCAGGGTTTTTGAGAGAGGCTCCAGTTTTTTGCCGTTTCTCTCGAACTTCCAGGGGTTGAAAGATTTCATGTCATATTTCCAATCGTAATGGAAAGGTCTGACACGCACGATTTTGCCGTCTTTAACATCCACAAAGACGGGGCCGCCGCCACCGTGCATGCCGCCGAGGGCAGTGGCTTTCAGGACGGTTTTATCAACCTGCGCGATACCCTTCATTTTGGGCTCAACTTTTTTGTCTGCCATTCAACTTCTCTCCTTTCAGAGTATTCAAATCAAACCGATTTAGGCTTTATTATATAACATTGTAATGATATACTCAAGTTCATCTGTGATGCAAGTCACACAATAGGCTGACACTAAAAAACAAGAAGTGAAATCCAGCAATGGTCATGCAATATCCACCCGCTTCATATTAAAAGTCAAAGGAAAAACCACAACTCAGTGGTCAAAACAGATGACTGGGTAATGAGATACATAATATTTGGTTCACTGGTTTTTTGGTTTATCCTTCGGACGCTGCCAGGGAGTATAATTTTTTTCAATCAGGAAATTGCGCCAGCCGGTTTTTTCCAGATTACGTTTAGCGGTGGGAAAGTACCTGACACCCAGGAATATTATGAGAACAAACGTAAACAAGATAAGGCTGATGGGATGGTGGAATACCCATAAAAATAAGGGCAGGAACAAAAACCCGGCCGCCATTCCCAAAGTCACATTGCTGGTGAACCAGATAACGGCCAGCCCGATTGGCAAGCTGCACAGGAAGGGTACTGGCGACAGAGCCAGGCAGACTCCGATGGCGGTAGCAGCTCCCTTCCCGCCTTTAAATTTGAGAAAAAGCGGCCAGCAGTGACCCATCACGGATGCTAGACCAGCACCATAAACCCACATGTCCGGAACACCCAGAGCTTCCGCCAGCAAAACGGCCGCTGTTCCCTTTCCAATATCAGATATCAGTACTATTGCTCCGGCCGCCGAACCTAATTCGCGGGTGGCGTTGAGGGCGCCCATGTTTCCGCCGCCCATTTGCCGGATATCCGCTTTTTTTATCCAGTATCCCGCCAGATAAGCTGTGGGTATTGAACCCAGAAGGTAACCCATTATGATGGACAGAGCTTCAAACAACTCTTTTTTCCTGTTCCATTATATCTGAATAATTTTTTAGTCTTTCCAGCCGGAATCCCATGAATCATGCACTGCTTTCATTCTAACGAATTGTTCGGGAAACAGCTACAAAACAGCTCATGGCTCTATTTCAACGGGCATGGTCTTTATGATCAGATCAAGTTTTGTTTCATTTGCTTAATCTTCAACGTTAATTTAAGATGTTTCTATTCAGTCTTGCCAGAGGGAAAGAGCATGCCAGACATTTTGATAAATATCCGTCAAGAACTGACCGCACTGGCTGATGAGAAAACCCGAGCCAGCGGCCAGCGCTTTTTTAAAGAGGAGATAAAACTTTATGGTGTCAAAACTGACATTGTCAGCAAACTCGCAAAAAAGTATTTACCTCAAATCTGGAGCCTCAGTAAAACATCAGTTTTTGATCTGTGCGATGAGCTTTTTAAAGCTGATTTTTGTGAAGAGGCTTTTTTAGCTGCCGCATGGGTTTACAGCCGGCGGAAAGAATACCTGCCGGAGGATTTTAAGGTCTTTGAAAAATGGGTAACCGAATATATCAATAACTGGGCCAAGTGTGATTCTTTGTGCAATCATGCGCTGGCAGCACTGGTAGATATGTATCCGCAACTATTGGCAAACCTTAAAGAATGGGCCAAATCCGATAACCGCTGGGTCAAACGGGCTTCAGCGGTTACTTTAATAATTCCCGCTAAACAAGGCCGCTATCTGCCGGACATATTTGAAATTGCGGATATTCTCCTGATGGACAATGATGACATGGTACAAAAAGGCTACGGCTGGATGCTGAAAGCGGCTTCACAGTCGCATCAAGAAGAAATATTTGAATATGTGCTGCGGCATAAGGACAGGATGCCGCGCACCGCCTTGCGCTACGCCATAGAGAAGATGCCGGTGGATTTGAGACAGATGGCGATGAAGAGAGGTTAAAACAGGATATTTCCTGCCGCCCGCTGTACCGAAGTACCCTGTAACTGCCGGCTGTTGACTTGTTTTTCAGTCTTCTGTTATAGTGGGTACAATAATTAAAGAGTGATTTAGCTGGGCGCTCGCACGCTTAATTGGAAAGCAAGTCCGGTGTAGTTCCGGCACAGTCCCGCCTGCTGTAAAGTCAGAACGCCTGCCCGGCTGATATCTACTGCCTCCGCGGAGAAGGGGGTGGGATTTATTATTGGTTAATAAATCCCCCTTGTTCGCTGAGCAGGGGGGATTTTTAATTATTTATCCGGGGGTAGGACCACATGGCTTTCGATAAACAGATTTGCCATGTTTGCGGCCGGCACAAAGCTGTCAGCATGACGTTTCGGAGGTGACCGGACTGAGATGCCGGCGCACCGGTATCAGACGCAAACCCGGGATATTTAGACAGGTCCCAATCGCCAGCCGCGGGCAAACCTGTATTTGCCGGAGCTAATACCAATAATATTAGGTATCCGTCAAATGGGAAAATTCCACTGGTATTTGCTCTTGCGCAACAATGAACGAATTGAGGAAGGAAACCAAAATTTTTGGAAATCGTCTATATCTTGATTCTGGCTCTTTTATTGGACATAGCGTTCGGTGAACCACCCAATCTGATTCATCCGGTGGTATGGATGGGCCGGGTGATCGGCTTTCTTATCAAATTCTGTCAAAAATGGTCAGCAGCGCCGCAATTTATCTGGGGGATGATAGTGACATTACTGACCATGGCCATATTCGTAACGCCGGTCTGGTTCCTCCTGTCCTGGCTGAAAGATTTCAACCTGATTGCCTTCATCATCATCGCTGCGGTATTATTCAAGATCAGTTTTTCTTTAAAAGGGCTTCGTCAGGCGGCATTGAAGATAAAAACGCTGCTGATCGAAAAACAACTCCCGGAAGCCCGTTTTGAACTGCGTGCGCTGGTTAGCCGCGATACTTCACAACTAAATTCCAGTCAAATGGTCTCCGCGGCAGTTGAATCAGTGGCCGAAAGCAGCTGCGATAGTTTTTTTGCGCCGCTCTTTTTCTTTGTTCTATTAGGCGCGCCGGGAGCCATCGGCTACCGTGTCATCAATACTCTGGATGCCATGATTGGCAAGCGCGGCCAGTATGAATATACCGGTAAATTCGCCGCTAAACTGGATACCGCGGTCAATTATATTCCCGCCCGCCTGGCAGCGCTGGCTATTGTTTTGGCCAGTTGGATGTGCCGTGCCAAAGCCGCAAATGCCTGGCGCGTAATGCGGCGGGATGCCGGGAAAACCCTCAGCCCGAATGCCGGCTGGACCATGAGCGCCATGGCCGGGGCACTGCAAGTACAACTGGAAAAGGTGAGCTTCTACAAGCTGGGAGACCCTCAAGTGACGCTGAAAACCGGACACATCGATGTATCGATTAAAATAGTATTGATGGCTTGTTTCATCTGGAGCCTGATAGCGGCCGCAGGAGCAACTCTTTACCATGTTTGCACCTAAACCTTTTATCCAAAAATTGAAACCGGCGACACACGGCGGGCGGCAGTATGCCGAGCTACAAATTCTGGGCATCGATCCTGCCGCAGTAGTGGATTTCAGTGTCAGCACCAATCCTCTGGGGCCTCCGCCGGGTTTAAAAACGGCTCTGATAGAGGCCGATCTGGAGAGTTATCCGGATTCTGATTCCAACCTGTTAAAAAACCGGCTGGCAGCAAGTTTTGGGGTTGCGGCTGAAAATTTAGTCATCGGCAACGGTTCCACCGAACTGATCCGTCTGGCCGCGGCTGCTTATCTGGGCGTTGGAGATAAAGCCCTGATTTTACAGCCCACTTACGCCGAATATGCCCTGTCAGCGCAATTAGTTGGAGCCGAAGTGTGTGTTCTTCCATTAACCGCAAAAACCAATTTTAGCCTGAACCCCGCTGAACTGGTAAAAGCTGTCAAATCGCACCGGCCGCGGGCTATTTTTATATGCAATCCGAATAATCCCAGCGGTGAATATCTGGGTCCGGAGACGGTCCAAATGATCGTAGAACTGGCCTCTGATAGTTTGATAGTCCTGGATGAAGCTTATATCAGCTTTGTGGAAAAACCATGGTCTTCCGTGAAATTAATAGGCTATCCCAATCTGATTGTGGTCCGCTCTATGACCAAGGATTATGCCATGGCCGGAATTCGGTTGGGTTATGCCATGGCTTGTCCTGAATTGATCGCGAATCTGCAGAAGGTCAAGCCGCCATGGAATGTCAATTCACTGGCACAGGCCGCCGGCTGTTACGCGCTGGACCATTCAGACTATCTGCAGTCTATGCGGACAGATGTGGCTGATGCCGGAAGGTATTTGAAAACCAACCTGGAGAGAATCGGTCTGAAACCTTTGCCATCACGCACCAATTTCTTTCTTGTCAAGGTGGGTGATGCCGCCGGATTAAGGACCGGCTTGTTAAGAAAAGGGCTGCTAATTCGTGATTGCAGCTCTTTTGGCTTACCTCAATATATGCGTTTGGCCGTGCGTTCCCGTCCGCATTGTCAGCGCCTGATTTCAGCTTTGGAAGAATTGGGAGTGAAAAATTATGAGCGCTAAAACCCTCATGCTGCAGGGCACTGCCTCCTCTGTGGGCAAAAGTATTCTGGTCACCGCACTGTGCCGGATTTTTAAACAGGACGGCTTTAAAGTTGCCCCTTTCAAATCTCAAAACATGGCGCTTAACTCCTTTGTAACCAGCCAATGCGGGGAAATCGGACGCGCCCAGGCAGTCCAGGCCGAGGCCTGCGGAATTGAGCCCAGTGTGGATATGAACCCGGTCTTGCTCAAGCCGGAGGCCAACATGCGCTCTCAGGTGATTGTACTGGGCAAAGTCGCCAACAATCTAAAAGCTGAAAAATATGCTGAATACGCCCCCTATCTGCTGAATATTATTGAGAACTCTTTGAATAAACTGCGGGAGCAATTTGATATCATCGTCATTGAGGGCGCCGGTAGCACCGCTGAAGTAAATCTGAAAGAGCGTGAAATAGTCAACATGCGCATCGCCAAAATGGCCGGCGCTCCAGTGCTGCTGGTAGGGGATATTGACCGCGGCGGGGTTTTTGCCTCCCTGGTGGGCACTCTGGAACTGCTTTCGCCTGAGGAACGCCGCATGGTGCGGGGACTGATCATCAATAAATTCCGCGGCGATAAGGCTTTATTCCAAAGCGGAGTAGATTTCCTGGAGTCCAAAACCGGCAAACCGGTGCTGGGTGTGATGCCCTATCTGGAGGATCTAGGCATCGCCCAGGAGGATTCGGTTTATCTGGATGAAAAACCGCGAACCTCCGGCGAAGGTTTGAGTATTGTAATTATCCGGGTGCCGCACACCGCCAACTATGATGACTTCGACCCCTGGCAGGAGATGGGCTGTAACGTGAGCTATGTCAGTCAGCTATCCGAGATCGGACACCCCGACCTGCTGATTTTACCCGGCACCAAGAGCACCATCCACGATATGTTATTTTTGCGCTCACAAGGGCTTGATAAGGCCATACAAAATCTGGCCGCCGAGGGTGTGCTGATAATCGGGATTTGCGGCGGCTTCCAACTGCTGGGGCAAACCATCCGTGATCCACAGCATGTTGAATCATCTCTTGAGATAGTGGAGGGGCTGGGTTTGCTGCCAATTGAAACGCTCTTTGCTGCGACCAAGAGTACCACCCAGGTCAAAGCCCGCATCACTGTCGACAGGGGTCTTCTGAAGGGCTTACTGGATTGCCAGGTCAGCGGCTACGAAATACATATGGGGCAGACGGTTAATCCCGCGGTTGCCCCTGTGAGCAGGGTCTATCAATCTCCCCTGAACTCAGAAGGCTATTATGACGGCTGCATCAATCAAAACGGCCTGGTATTCGGGACTTATTTGCACGGCATTTTCCATAATACCGCTTTCACTGACGGACTACTCAATAACCTGTGGGAGCGCAAGGGTCTGCCTGCCAAAATCAGCTTGCCAAAAAACAAGGAGGAACAATACGATAGACTGGCTAAAATGGTGCGGCAAAACCTGGATATGGAAAAAGTGTACGCTATATTGGGAATAACCAGTGCCCCAAAACCAGTGATCAAGCGATAACCGGTCATTAATAACCCTGGGGATAAGATCAGAGCAATGATTCAGTGTTTGTTGATAGGAGTTTTTCGATGGCTGCTAAAACTCAACCGGGATTGATTCAAATATACAGTGGTGAAGGCAAAGGTAAAACCACAGCAGCGCTGGGTTTAGCTTTAAGAGCGACAGGCCGCGGTCTCCGGGTCTGCTTTATCCAGTTTTGTAAAGGACGGCGCAGCGGAGAACATCTTTTTGTGGAGAAATATCCCGTTTTTGAGATCCTTTACCGCGGCAACAGTGATATCTTTAAAGCTCCCGCAGAGGTGCTGAAACAAGAAGCCCATGATACACTGGCCCTGGCGGAAGAAAAAATCCTGAGCGGCCAGTATGATTTGATTGTATTGGACGAAATTAATATCGCCGTTTACCGTAATTTTATTACAGTCACGGAGGTACTGGCATTATTGGATAAAAAACCGGCCAGGCTGGAAATTGTCCTGACCGGCCGCTACGCCCATGAGGACTTGATAAAGCGGGCTGACCTGGTAACTGAAATGAAGCCCGTCAAACACCCTTATTTTCAGAATATTCCGGCCAGAATCGGAATAGAATATTAATGGGTGTTCATTAAACTGCGCCCCACTGCCCGCTCAGACAGGTGATTCTGCCCCGCGCACACCCCCAACTGCACCGCTAAGGGATGACTCACATATTCAGCGCGCTTTTTTCTTCCTTGCTCAGGCCCTTTTTGAAGGCTTTTAGTTTGGCTTCGCCTTTGGGTGTAACCGTGGCTTTGCCTTTCTCAATTTTAAGATAGTCCATCAATTCCAGTTCTTCGCATAATACCTGAATCATGATCGGGCTCAAGGCCGGGTATATACCTTCAATTTCCGCAGTAGAGAACTCCTTTAAGATTTGGGCGGTCTTAATGCCGGGCTTTGGCAAGACTTTGTTCAAGATCGACATTTCACGACGGAAATAGGGAGTTGAATCGCCTAGTTCAGCCAGATCAAAGGCTTCAATTTTCATCTTCAGAGAAGTACGGGTATCCCCGCAGACCACCACCGAAGTATCCAGATTAACCGTTCTTTCTGAGATCGGGGGCCAATCAAAGGCGTGTGCCGGCTTCAAATTGGCAATATGCCGGTCATCCTCAACGGCGGTTTCCAGAACATTGCGAAAGCCAATACCGTCACATATTTTATTTTTATCCTCTTTGCGGCTAACCGGCGCGTACCAGAAGGCATAATAATGTTGGGGGGTTGGCACCTTGCGCGGCCCGGCGGCAAAAAATCCCATCATCCGCGGCACCAGCTGCGCTGAAAGACCCGGACAAATACGGCCAATGTATTTTTCACCGTCATAAATAAACTGATCACCGATTTTATGCTGAAAGTGGCAGGGGTATTTTTCCTCATCTCCGACAAACCCGATCACCGTCGCTCTGACTTGAAACATATAACCTCCTTTAAAATAATAGTTAACGCCAAAGTGCGCAAATATTCAGAATGATAAACCCAATTTTACCAGAGTCTCATTTGACGGCCGGCCGTTGTTTTCATCCCAGCCTCTCAGCCGGTAATACTCTTTCAGCATGGCCGTAAATTTGGCTTTGTCCAGCATGTTGCCGGCGGCATTGACCGCCTGATCCCCGGGTCCGGGTACTAACAGAGGGTCGCCCCGCTGGTTGGTTTTCAGCGGCTCAGTAAAATTATATTCGGGAGGATAGTCAGCCTGCGGAGTCTGGCGTCCTTCCCGCAGCATAATAAGACGCTGTTGATTAAAGATACGCTCAGCCGCGCTATCCAGCAGATCAGCCGGTAATCCGGTAACAGCGTTGAATAATTTGGCTTCCAACGTGGCATCTCCAACGTGATCGGGAGTGCTCAGGGAGTAATTGACTGGCCAGGCCCAGTCGCATAACC
>DAOUAU010000299.1:0-10783 GCA_034433195.1 Dehalococcoidales bacterium | reverse complement strand
TCCAGCTCAGAGTCCCGGATAGAGTGCCGGTTATCTCCGGCATCGGATATTTTCCTGCCAAATATACAGGAATTAGCTGTGCGGCTGCCTGGTATGACTTCGCGGCCTGGCTTAAAGCCTATATAAAGACTCTCAGGGATTTTCAGCCGGATATGATACATCAACAAGGATTTAGCTGCGGCAAGGCACTGGAATACCTCAAACCACGCATCTCCCGCTGGCCGGGTTACGGTGTCTCTGCTTCACATTCTCATCAGGCTATTGAATTGGAAATAATGAAAGCTGATGAATATGATCTGTTTTTAAATGATCCGGGAGATTACTTTTTCAGGGTCAATCTGGCGCGCCTGGCGGATGAAACAGCCGGATTGGAGAAATTGCCCAAACTGGATGAAATCGGATACGGCTTATACGGCTTGCAGCCGGTATGTGAGGCCCTGGCTGAACCGGAGACCGCAAGGGCTATCGCCGCCATGCAAAAAGCCGGACGGGAATTGCGGCGTTCTCACCGCCGCATGGCCAGATTCAATCAAGTGATTGAATCATTGGGTTTTCCGCCTTACATGCAAGGCATGGCTTTGACTCCTTTTGATGCCATATCTCATTCCATGCGCGGCATGAGAGGCACTATCATGGATATGTACCGGCAGCCGGACAAGCTTTTATCTGCTTGTGACAAATTGCTGGAGGTGACACTGCGAAAACCGCTGCCCGCTCCCAACAAATACGGCAATACGCGCATCTTCATACCTCTAACCAGAGGCTCGGATGATTTCATGTCTTTAAAGGATTTTGAGCGGTTCTATTGGCCGACGCTAAAAAAATTGATTCTGTTTTTGATTCAGCAGGGTACCACTCCGGTCATTTTCTTTGAAGGCAATTTTATCACCCGAATGGAGCACTTGTTAGATTTGCCCAAAGGTAAGATACTGGTGCATCTGGATACCACTGATATCTTTAAAGCCAGGCAGATATTGAAAGGGCATCAGTGCATTAAGGGCAACATCCCGGCTTCTATTTTACAGGTGGGGTCGGTTCAGGATGTTGAGAGTTACTGCAAGAAACTGATTGATGAGGTGGGCTCAGAAGGAGGCTTCATTCTTGCGCCCAGAGGTTCCACAGACGAAGTCAAAGCTGAAAATTTGATGGCAATGATCGAATTCACTAAAAAGTACGGTATCTATAAATAGAAACTCAAGAGATAAAA
This sequence comes from Dehalococcoidales bacterium, assembly GCA_034433195.1. Lineage (GTDB taxonomy): Bacteria > Chloroflexota > Dehalococcoidia > Dehalococcoidales > UBA3254 > DATIKD01. The sequence goes on along the minus strand of DAOUAU010000299.1, from coordinate 9,576 downwards.
TATTAAAGTTAAAAGGTGGAAAATGTAATGAATGAAACCAGGTTCTCCAAATATGTCAAAATCAAACCGGTCGGTGATTTTAAGAAACTGTACCCGGCTCTGACAGCGCCTTCATTCCATATACCCGGAGTTGAGTGGAATTCTGGGTATAATATGGACTGGTTCTGTGTGACTGAACCGTTCCTGATGATTAATCAGCCGCATACCCATGATTTTGATCAGTATCTGGCTTTCCAGGGAGCCAATCCCCTGGAGGTTAATCAATTTGATGCCGAAGTCTGGTTATACATGGGTGCCCCCGGCAAAGACCAGGAAAAACTGATTATTACCGAGACTTGTGTTGTACACATACCGAAAGGCCTGGTACACACTCCGCTGGAGTTCAAGAGAATCGGCAAACCGATTGTTTTCATGGATATCGTTTTGACGGCGAAGTACATTCGCAAACCGGACGACGGCTCAGCGCCGATCGTACATGACCACAAACATTAATACCGGCCGAAACAGAGCAGAAATAAATGCGGGGCGTCAAGCCCCGCATTTATTTCTGCATCATGAACTGACCGGAAACCCTCACACACCATGACTTACAAATAACCTGTGACCCTGACTAACGGCTCTGGTATTGAGGTCCCAGGCCGATTTGCATCATACGGTAAGGTTTGTCTACCTTGTTGCAGGTGACCGGGAAATGTTCCAGTCCTTTGGGAATGGATATCACTGTGGGCACGTTGAAAGTGTGCTTTTCATGCTCCTGTCCGATATCTATAGTAATTTCAGCCCCCAAATAGCTTAAATTAGCCACATTATGGCCGAAGAATACCATTATTTCATTGTAGGGGTGAATGTGAGCTGGAAGATTCCAGGTGCCCGGTTGGTCATATAGCCCCATCACGAAATTGAGATTTATCCCTTCCAAATCGGCCCCTGACAGGCTGAAAGTCTGTTTGGCTCCGGCTCCGCCCGGACCTTTCAAAGCCACCATCTTTTTCATTAAATGGTCATATTTATGCCCGTCCGTACTGCCTTCTTTTTTAACCGGGCCGCCTGAGTATTTGGCACTGAGGGCCAGGTGAAAATGGCCGAAAGGTTTATAAACCTGCTCTGTTACCAGTGGGCAATGGGGTACTCCTTTAGGAGCGGGAACGGCCATGGGCACGCTGAACTTATGCTGTTCTGCCTCTTTCCCGATGGATAGATTGATGTCCGCACCCAGGTAGTCAAGATCAGCCGGGTCATAGCCGAAAAAGAGTAATATTTCATCAAAGGTATGATCGTGAGCGCCGCGGTTGGGAGCCCAATCACCGGCTGTGTCATAAACCCCGACAATGAAGTTGAAATCAAAATTGGCCAATTCCTCGCCGCCTGCAAAAACCAGTTCTCTGGCATTGGCGCCACCCATGCCCTTTCTAAATGCCAGTTTTTTAACCAGATTGGAATATTTGGGTTCTGCCATGAATTATCCTCCTGTTATTTTTAAGGCTGTTTGGTTTGATGCCATGCCAGACAATTTGTCAATTAACGGAATATTGGCCTGCCGCATCGATTAACGTATTGGATTTGCTATTAAGCTTAACTTAATGGTTCACGTATTTCAAATCATTATTCACGGTCGGGCTGGTTCTTTTTCTGGTTTCCATGCGGCCGTCTTCGGAAATAATGGCAAATTAGTGCGTCAATATTCTTGAAACATATTATTGAAACGATCTATGAAAATGCTCTTCAAATAACTATAATCAATAAAGCAGAGGGCAATTGGTGATATTGTGATGGCGTTTGCAGTGCCGTTGAGATCAACTGACTGAGTACAGTAAACAGGAGACCGGTTTGATGTATGACAATGCGTATCTGGCAGCCGTGATCTGTGATTTATTGAAGCAAGGTTCTTCGTTAGTGTTGGCCTCCATAGTGATGTTGCAAGGTTCTTCTCCGCGCCATAACGGCGCCAAAATGGTGGTGACAGCCAACGGAAAAAGCTATGGTACTATTGGCGGCAGTTTGCTGGAGGCGGCTGCTATCAAAGAGGCCGGCGTGGTCATTGCCTCGGCTAAATCCTCTATATTGGAATTTGATTTAAATGGCAAGGATGCCAATTCCATGGGGATGATCTGCGGAGGAAGAGTTGCGGTTTTTCTGGACTATATCGCGTCCACTCCAGCTAATGAACTTTTTTTTCTGAGCTGGTATCAGGCGCTTCAGGGCAACCGGGATTTATATTTCCTGACCAACCTGGGCAGCGGGGAAAACGTTTCTGAAGTGACTGCCCATTCTTTCATGGATGTTGAAGGAGAGTCTGTCAGCGATGGTCAGGCGGCCGATTTTGATATGGACTTTTTAAGGCCAAAATTGCGGTCTGTTGACCAAACAGCGGTGATTGAAAATCAAAACACCAGGATAATTGTGGATCCCATCCGAAAAGTTACAACGGTATATCTATTTGGAGCCGGTCATGTTGCCGTACCAACCGCGCACATTGCTTCTCTGGCAGGTTTTCGGGTGATGGTGCTGGACGACCGGGTGGAGTATGCCAGCCGCCCGCGATTTCCCGATGCTCATGAAGTGATAGTCCTGGAAAGATTTGATAAGGCCATGAAATATTTGGAGATGGATGTAGATTCGTATATAGTCATTTTCACTCGCGGGCATCTGTATGACCGGCAGGTCCTGGAGCAAGCTTTGAAAACACAGGCCCGCTACATCGGGATGATCAGCAGCCGGCGCAAGAGAGATACCATCTATGCCGCTTTACTGGAGCAAGGTTTCAGTCAGTCTGATCTGGACAGGGTGCATGCCCCGATCGGCGTTCCTATCGGCGGAGAAACCCCGGAAGAAATCGCCGTCAGTATTGTTGCTGAATTAATTCGCGAAAGAAACAAGCGGAAATCATGATAGTATCTCATTACGCTGTGATAATTCTGGCCGCCGGCTTTTCCAGCCGGATGGGTATTTTTAAACCCAATTATAAATTGGATGGTAAAACCATTACACAACGTCTGATTGACTGCTATCTGGCGCAAAACATTGCGGTCTTTTTGGTGGTGGGCTGGCAAAAAGCAGAACTCCTGGCTGCGACCAATCATACGGGCATAACCATTGTGGATAATCCGGATTTCGCTCAGGGTATGTTTTCATCGGTCAAATGCGGGCTGGAAGCGGTTTCTTCACACGGCGCTCGGGCGGTTTTTATTCAACCGGTGGATATACCGCTGATACGGCCGGCAACGCTTGATATTTTGCTCCATGCTGCTCAGAAGGCGCCTGCCAGGATCTATTACCCGTGTTTCAATTCCCGGCGCGGCCATCCGGTGCTGATCGCGGCCAATCTGATTCCGGATATTTTGGCCTGGAATGGGGAGGGCGGATTGAAAGGCTGCCTCTCCACTTACCCTGATTTGGCCAGAGAACTGCCGGTGACTGACAGCAATATCCTGTTTGATATTGATATTCCGCAGGATCTGGCGGAATTGAAAGAAAGATACGCCAGAATGAATTCTCCCGAAGGCTGAGCGCCGGTGTTTCAATGCAGGGTATCACCCCACATAGCAATATCAGGCAGTATCTTTCCCGCACACCTTGCGGATTTTTAGACCTTTTTGTCTGGCCAGCTGTGCATTGAATTGAGCACGCCGCATCATGCAGGGTTCTTTGGCACAGACCTGGCAGCCTTCAAATTCGGTTTCGGTATAAAAGAAGATCCCGCTGCGTGAGAATTTGGGAGACAATGAATAATCAGATTGTAAGGTCACACCGGCAGCCTCGGTGATATTGCCAAGCAACCGGAAAAGTCCTTTTTGTCCGGATACAGGCCAGGCCTCCATTTCTCCGGGAATCAAAGACCAGAGATACGGTAGATGATGTTTTTGCATCATGTTTGATTCAAGAGATTTGAAAATCTCTTCTAAAACCAGGTCCTTGATGATATCCAGGCAGTAACCATCACGCGGATCGTCAGTGCTGGAAGAGACAGATTCGATTTTCCTTCCGGCTGTTATCATGAAAGGGAAAATGAGGCTGGCCTGGCTGAGATTAATCCTGAGGAGAGGGTAATCAAACTGAACCCCGTCAATTACCAGACTATTGGCCGCAATCCAGGTGATCCGGCAGTTTTTATATACTGCTTCGGGTTCGGTTTTTGAAAGCACACTGGATAGTAGTTCACGGATATGCCTGATGGCGGGCTGCTTGATATTGAAACGCAAACGGCTGGTAATGCGTGACATTTCCGGTGCGAGTTTGATACTGTTGAGGGAAATAAAATCACTAACAGTACGCGGATCAATGGTGTTATGGCCTGTCATATTCAGTCCTTTATGGTTGTTCTGCCGGATTTGCAGCCTTTAATTCATTTTAGACTGATAAAAACGTTTCGACAATTGATTGACCTTTTTGAAATAAGCGTCCTATAATACATCATATATGTTTGATCTGCTGCGCATATTAACCGGAGAAGAAATCCGATGAGTGTAGAAGTCTATTTACCCCCCTCGATGCAGAGTCTGGTGAGCGGCCTCCGGCAAATACCTGCCGATGGTAATACTGTGGGTGATTGTCTCAATCAGATTATTCTACGCTATCCTCAATTAAAAGAGGCTGTTTTCGGTCTTGATCAGATATTAAACAAAAAGTTAAGCTTTTATGTCAACACTGAGAATGCCCATCCGGAATTGTTGAAGAAGACTGTCCGGGACGGTGACAAGCTTTACATAATGGACATCCTGGTGGGCGGCTGAAGTCAAAATTCCCTCTAAATCAAGAGTAAATAAAATCAGATTTTAAAAAGCGGGAGGATCAATATGGCTGTAAATACCGGGAAAATACTAAGGATTAATTTATCCAGCGGCAAGACTAGCCAGGAGATAGTGCCGGAACAAATCGCCACTGATTTCATCGGTGGACGGGGCTATGGCATTCGCTATCTGTGGGATGAACTCAAACCTGGCGTTGACCCTCTTAGCGCAGAGAATAAACTTTTTTTAATCACTGGTCCACTTTCCGGTACACCCGCCCAGGCATTATCACGATGGATGGCAGTAACCAAGAGCCCCCTGACCGGAGCTTTTGCCCGCTCAGTCTGCGGAGCAGATTTTGGCGCCTGGTTGAAATTTGCCGGTTATGAAATGATTATTTTGGAAGGAAAAGCGGACAAACCGGTTTATATTCATATCAGTGAGGATGGGTGCCGCATAGAAAAAGCGACGGAGATATGGGGCAAAGATACCAAATTGACACAGGAATGGCTGACCGCGAAGCACGGCAAAGATACTCGCACGGCTTGCATCGGACCGGCCGGTGAAAGACTGGTCAGATTTGCTGCCATTGTCAGTGAAAGACGCACCGCCGGTCGCTGTGGAACCGGCGCCGTGATGGGTTCCAAAAACCTTAAAGCGGTGGCCATAACTGCCAAACGTAAATTATTTCTGGCTAATCCGGATGAATACGCGAAATTGGCCAAAGAACAGGTGATGGTCATCAAAGACAACCCCAGCTATTTAAGCCACAAGGAATGGGGCACTACCAGCACACAGGACATTACCAACAGAATTGGAATTTATCCGGTCAGAAACTTTAAATTTGGTCAACTGATCGATCCTTTAAAAGTTTCTGGAACAGAGTACCGCAAATTGCGTACCGGGGATATGGGCTGTTATTCCTGTGCCGCCCGCTGCGGCAAAATACACACCGTGCCTTCCGGCCCCTACGCCGGAGCTAAAAGCGAAGGTCCGGAATATGAGACCATCTGGTCCTTCACCGGGCCGATTGAGAGTGACAGCATTGAAGCCAGCGTGGCGGCTGACCAGTTATGTGATGATTTGGGGATGGATACCATCAGCGCCGGCAACATTATTGGGTTTGCCTATGAATTGTACGAAAAAGGGCTGATTACCGGGGAGGACACCGGTGGGCTGGAACTGACATTCGGCAGCCATGCCCCGTTGGTAGCTCTGATTAAAAAAATTGCTTACCGTGAAGGAATCGGCAACTTATTGGCTGAAGGCTCCATGCGCATGGCCGCCGCCATCGGGCATAATTCTTCGGATTATGCCATCCATGTAAAAGGTTTGGAACTCCCGGCTTACGAACCGCGCGGCGCTAAAAGTCAGGGTTACAACTATGTTACTGCCAATATCGGCGCCAGCCATTGTTATGGTTATGCCGCTCAGGACGTTTTCGGTGCTCCCTTCCCACGTCCCACTGATCGTTTCGCTGAGGACTATCCGGATATTGTGATTTTTAATCAGGATGGCGCTGCCTGGAAGGAGACCGGTATCCAGTGCACTTTCTCCGGCGGCTGGGGCTATGCCAAACTGTTTGGGCCTCTGCTGGTGGCAGCCAGGGGAATTCCACATATTGGGGATGACAAATTTCCGGACAAGGTTGGTCAGCGCATCTTTAATCTGGAAAGAGCTTTCAATATCAGAGAAGGTTTTGGCCGCCAGGATGATACCTTGCCGCGCCGCCTGCTGACGGAGGGTTTGCATACCCGCGCCGCTCCCGGTGAGGGACAAATTGTACGCAGTCTGGATAAGTTCCTGGATAGCTATTATGCTTTGCGCGGCTGGTCGCCGGAAGGTATTCCTACTCCTGCTAAATTGAATGAATTGGGGCTGGCATCTGCAGCCGTGGAAATGGCTAAAAGTATAAACAAACACTAATCATTATTATTGTTTCAAGGGGAAACCTTGAAAATCAGGAGGTAGCTGTGGCTGACCCTAAAAAATGGGAGGAAATGACGCCCAAAGAAAGACGTGATTTTCGTTTTAAAAGATGGCTGAATCCGCCTGATGTGAAGTTTGCCGGTCACGAAGCTGAAAAAAGTTATCAGGCCAGAGTCCAGAGAATCATCGATGCCGTTAATTTGAAAGAACCTGACCGGGTTCCGGTTAATCTCCCGGCCGGCTTTTTCCCGGCTTTTTATTCCGGCGGCAGCCTGGAAAAATCAATGTACAGTTACACCGAGATGGAACGCTCCTGGAAAAAATATATCCGTGACTTTGACGGGGACACATCCACTAGCCCGGGTCTGGTCCTGCCGGCCAGGATGTTGGAGATCATCGGTCACAATTTTCACAAATGGCCCGGCCACGGTCTGCCTTCCGACGGCGCCATTTACCAGTTCATAGAGGGTGAGTACATGAAGCCGGAGGATTATACCCAATTAATCAATGACCCATCCGATTTCTGGATGCGCACGTTTCTACCCAAAGTAGCCAGGGTTTTTGAGCCCTTCCGGTTATTGCCCCCTTTGACGGCTATGATGGGAATACCGATGGGTTACGTCAGCGCCTTCGCTAATCCTGAAGTACAGAAGGCTTATAAAACCCTCTTTGCAGCCAGTAAAGAAGCAGTTAAATGGGGTGCTGCGGTTAAGAGAATTAACGATTATGCTCTTGGTCATGGTTTCCCCGCCTTCAGCGGGGGGATGGGTGGTGCGCCTTTTGATATGATTGCTGATATGCACCGGGGGACAGCCGGATCGATCATGGATATGTACCGCCGTCCGGAAGTACTGGTGGAAGCTCTGGAACGCATCACTCCGATTGCTATCAAGTCCACTCTGGATGGTGCCAGGAATGCGCTTTGTCCACTGGTGCAGATGCCATTGCACAAGGGTGATGATGTTTTCATGTCAGATAAACAATTTGAGAAATTTTACTGGCCAACTTTTAAGCGCGTATTGAATGCCATGATAGATGACGGTTTAGTGCCTATGCCGTTTGCCGAAGGCAGTTATTTACGCAGATTGGAAGTAATCAAAGAAATGCGCAAAGGCTCGATCATCTGGTGGTTTGAGAGGATGGATATGGCGAAGGCCAAACAGGTGTTGGGCGGGAGAGCCTGCATTGCCGGTAATATCCCGGTTTCGACCATGCTGACCGGAACACCGGCGGATGTTAAAGCCGTTTGCCGCAAATTGATTGAGACCTGCGCTCCGGGTGGTGGATATATCCTGACCGGAGCGGCCAGTATGAACAACGGCAGTCCGGCTAATCTGCATGCCGTGATGGATGCTGCCAGAGAATACGGAACCTATAAGAAGTAAAAAACTCACCAGATCAACAGAACCAGAATTAAAGAACACAGTGAAGCTCCATGCAGGGTCTCATCTTGCATGGAACCGCTAAAGAGGGGTGAGAAAAAAATACAATACAAAGCGGTGATATTTGATCTCTTCGGAACCTTGATCCCCAATTTTTCGGCCAGTGAATACCGTCTGACAGTTTTGCACATGGCGGTTGTTCTACAAGCCCCGCCTGAAGCCTTCTGGGAATGGTGGAGAGCTACTTTTACCGAAGGGATACTGGGAATATTTCCGACACCGGAGGCCAGAATCAATCATATCTGCCGGAGACTGGGAGTGCCTGTTTCTGAAGATGCTGTTCAAAAAGCCGCCCGGATCAGGTTTGACTATGAAGCGGCGACGATGCTGCCGCGTCCGGAAGCGGTGGAAGTGCTAGGTGATTTGAAAAAGAGAGGGTTGAAACTGGGTTTGATCTCGGACTGCTCGGTTGAAGCCCCGGCCGAATGGCCGAATACCAAATTAGCTCCCTGGTTTGAGGTGACTGTCTTCTCTTGCTTGGTCGGGATGAAAAAACCCGACCCCCGAATATATCAATTGGCTTTAGGAAAACTGGAGGTTCAAGCGCCAGAGAGTCTTTATATCGGGGACGGCGGCAGTCAGGAGTTGAGCGGAGCCGCTGCCGCAGGTATGACGGCGGTACTTTTGAAGGCACCGGATGAACAGCATACGGATGTGTACCGCGTTGATCTGGAAGACTGGAAGGGGAAAATAATAATATCATTAAACGAAATTAGTGCACTCTTGTAATCACCACATGCTGCAATCAATGATCAAAGAAAAAGGAGAGACCTTCAAACGAAGGTCTCTCCTTTTGTTGCTGCACTGACACCAAAAGGTTATTTGTACAAATCTTTAGCGACGTCATCCAGACCGAGTTCGATCAGGCTCTTCCGGCTGGGTTTGGCGGTAGTTAAATCCCAATCCATGGCCTGGAAGTATTCTTTTAACATGCCCTCTTCATCCACGGTGATACCGGTCAAGGGTCCGGCAGTGCGCGCCGGACGTCCGGCCATCCTATCGGTATGATGATACTTCAGGGGGCTGATGCCTTCCCGCAGGTTAAAGGCATGGCGCTGGTTGTGGATGCGGTTACCCACTTTCAGAATTTCATCCAGCGTGACATCCCAACCGGTGACGGCTTTTAACATATTCAAGACTGATTCGGGTGATGGTAATGAACCATAGACAAAGGTACACAGACCAAGAGATTGCACATAATGTCCAATAGCCTGTCCCATCACATGGCCGGGTTGCCGGCCTAATTGAGCCTTGCGGTCAGCAGGCTGTGCGATGGGGAATTTAGGTCCGCCGGGATCACCCTGGGTATGCCGGGCGGGAGTGGGGTCCATACGGTAGGTGATGGCCCAATGGAAACCAAATTTGGCATCATGGGCGGGATATTCCGCGCCGCCGATGTGCATGGCTAATTTATCCGCGCCTTTGCCGATCCTGGCGGCGGCCCTCATGACTCCCTCTGCTATGATATTTCCGAAGCC
>DAOUAU010000298.1:0-4079 GCA_034433195.1 Dehalococcoidales bacterium | reverse complement strand
GGCAACCAGTTGCGTATCACCATATCTGAATTATCAGGTAAGCAGAATGTAGTGATGAAAGCCAAAGAACTGGGTCTTGAACTATCCGAAGACGGCAAAGAAGCCCAGAAGCTGCTGGAACAGGTCAAACTGCAGGAGAGCATGGGGTTTCAGTACGATCAGGCCGAAGCTTCCTTCGAATTATTGGTCCGCCGGCTCAGACCGGACTACATTGCGCCCTTCAAACTGGTCGATTTTATGCTGGTGGTAGAAAAACGCCGGAGACCGTCTTCACGTTCCAGTGCCTCTGATGAGATGTTATCTGAAGCTATCGTCAAAGTGATGGTGGGGCAAGAGATGATTCACACAGCGGCGGAAGGCAACGGGCCCGTCAACGCTCTGGATGCCGCTTTGCGTAAAGCGCTGGTGCAGTTTTACCCTCAATTGACCAGAATCAAACTGGTGGATTATAAGGTACGTATCCTCGAAGAAAGTGCAGGCACCGGTTCGCAGGTCAGGGTCTTGATCGAATCGACTGACGGTGAAAATGAATGGCATACCGTGGGTAGTTCAACCAACATTATCGAAGCCAGCTGGCTGGCGCTGGCTGATAGTTTGGAATACTGGCTGATAAAGCACCGTCCCAAATAATTTTACACACTTTTTCCTTTTTTGGGCTGACCGCTGAAAGCTGTTAGCCCTTTTCGCACGCCGGAGTTTGACAGGTGACAGCGGATTAATGCGGCGCTATCCCTTGATCACTCCCAGCGGCACCGCTCGAGCCACTTTACGGGAGATTCCGGCTTTCTCCGTTACCTCCACTACCTCGGCCACATCTTTGTAAGCTTCTGAGGCTTCTTCGGCTAATCCGCTCATGCTGTCACACTTGACGATGATGCCGCGCAGGCCCAGTTTGTATTGGATATCGCTTCCTTTTAAGCCCTTTTTGGCCGCTGAGCGGCTTTGTGTGCGTCCTGCTCCATGGCAGGTGGAACCGAAAGTCTGCAGCATGGCGGTTTCAGTGCCCACCGAGATATATGAATAGCGCCCCATATCGCCGGGAATGAGCACCGGCTGGCCGATGTTACGGTACATGGCGGGTACCTCCGGATGGCCTTTAGCGAAGGCGCGGGTGGCCCCTTTGCGGTGCACGCACACCGCCTGGCTCTTGCCGTCAACAACATGTTGTTCGATCTTGGCAATATTGTGCGCTACATCGTAAATTTGCTCCAGCCCCAGTTCGCGAGGACCTTTTTTGAGGACTTTTATGAAGGATTCGCGCACCCAGTGGGTGATGCACTGGCGGTTGGCCCAGGCATAGTTGGCGGCGCAGGCCATTGCGGACAAATAATCTTTGCCTTCGGGAGAGAGCACCGGCGCGCAGACCAACTGCCGGTCAGGCACTTCAATACCGTACTTTTGCACAGCGGTATTCATCACCCGGATAGAGTCATCACATACCTGGTGCCCCAGGCCGCGTGAACCGGTATGAATCAGAATCAAAACCTGCCCTTGTTCCAGAATACCCATCGCCTGGGCAGCCTCCCGGTTGTAGATCTGGTCCACCGCCTGGATTTCCAGGAAATGATTTCCAGACCCCAGCGTGCCGATTTGCGGCAAGCCCCGTTTTTTTGCTTTTTGGCTTACTTTCTCCGGGTCGGCTTCTTTAAGACATCCGCTGGATTCAGTAAAAATCAGGTCAGAATGGTCACCCATTCCTTTTTCTACTGCCCACGCCGCCCCTTTTATCAGCACTCTGTCCAGTTCTTTTTCGCTGATCCGCAGTTTGCCTTCTGAACCCAGCCCGGAAGGCACATGGGAAAAAAGTGCATACACCAGATCTGCGATCTGCGGTTTAATTTCTTCAATACTTAAATTGGTACGCAGCAGCCTGACGCCGCAATTGATATCAAAACCGACTCCGCCGGGTGAAACTACTCCATCTTTGACACGGGTAGCGGCCACTCCGCCGATCGGGAATCCGTAACCCCAGTGGATATCCGGCATAGCCAATGAGTTTCCCGCTATACCGGGTAGAAATGCCACATTGATGACTTGATCAATGGCTCTGTCTTCATGTATCTGGGCCAGCATGGATTCGCTGGCATAAAGCTGGCCGGGTACCCGCATGCCTTCTTTATAATCCCGGCGGATCTCCCAACGGCAATCGTCTATTTTCTGCACCATGTTTTTCCAATTTGAGGCCATCACAATATCCTTCTTGAGTATTTGGCAGGATTTCTCCCGGGACTGACCCGGAAAAGCTGAAATCATGCCTGCAAGGTAAGTCCTTGCCGGAGTGAAACTCAAATATCCAGAATAACCGTCACTTCATATAAACCGAATTTGGCCGGACCTATTTTTAGTCTATGAAAAGTGGCGGCTTTAATCCCTCTTTTCAGTTCGTGTCTGGTTTTATCTACTTTTTCGCCCCAGCATTCGGCTTTCAAACCAGTGGATTTGAGTTCGGTAATGACAAAATTCTTAAACAATAGCTGCCGGCTGTCAAAGTGGAAGAGCAGTTCATTCAACCATTCCACCAGTAATTCCGGCAGGTCCCTGGCCGTCAGATCAATAACCATTTTTTCGGAAACGCGCACTTTCCTGAGGTCGGTTATCAGGCTGAACATCCCTTTAGCCGCGTTGCAGAAGGTTGCCGGCAGATCCCGGCCAGAAGCCCGGACCGCTATGTCAGCAGTATGATCAACAATTTGAAACGTTTTGTGCATATCCCTGTCCTACCCGATTATATCATTTAATCCTGGCCGGATTACACTGGTAATTAACGGGATCCAGGTTAGAAATGGAACGTTATCACACTGCGGCCACGCTGATCAATGACTCACTGGACGCTTAAGCTCAGATTGGGGATAGTGGATTTTGCGATAGTCCGTATGATCTGGCCAAACTGGAGGCACCGGGAGTTTTATCATTCACTAAAAAAGGGTTGAAGCACTGTTGGCATGCTGTTCCGGGAGATACGATGCTGGTCCAATGATGATAAACACTAACCCGGACTTCGGACGCTGGTAAGTGATCTTTGGAGATGAAGCTTTAACTGGAGACCTGCTTGCCCGGTTGACACCTCTTGACATATTCAGGAAAACAACGGTGACGGCATCCGCTTTGAGCAGACACAAGGAATGAAAGTTTCCGCGGGCAAAATGTTGGAGTATCTGGTGATAACCAGCTTTGGACTGCTCACCGGCGATAAGGGCTCCAGGAAATTCTTTCTCAGACAGTTCCGTAACCCGCGTTTTCATTATCCTCACCAAATATTCACAAAGATCACGGTGCGCGAATCACGGAGGGGCACATCCGGGAAGGAGTTATTTTCAGGTGCCCGGTTTAGCCTCGGGTTTAGTCCATCCAAACTGGGCGGTATTGACCTGCTTGCTTTGATTACAGTAACGGCAGGTCATCTGGTACTGGTGAATCATCCAGTAGTGCGCTCCGCCCGGACTTTTATCACATTTCCACCTATCGGAGGTGATAAATTCTTTGTTCTCAGATACTTTGGTTGAATGTTGTGCCACAAACACCTCCCCTTCTTGAAGAAAATTTTTGCGTTACGGCTGTTTGGATAATCTTCTTGATAACACACTCTGCACAAAACTCATTTCACCAATGTGGTGAGAAAGAATGTCTGTGATATCCGCTTCAAATCACCACACAGAGAAGAATGGGTTATATTGCAGGTCCGGGAGGGATTACGAGAGACTGCCCTAACTATAATCGATTGCGAGGAGTTTTACAAATCCGGCCCTTTGCCCGGCGAAACATTGCATCTGGCTTTCTTTGGAAAATTCTTTCATTTACTAAAGGTGGTGACAGACCCGAGTTTGGCCTGTCACCATCTTTATTTAGTCACAGCTATCCTGTAGGCGGACGGCTATGGATCATAGTATGAAATTGCTATCCAATCGAAGTCGACACCTCCAGCAGGTGCAGCAAGCGAGGTTGCATTGAGGTCGTACAAAGTGATGGTAAAACCGGCGGTAGTCTTGGCGGATACCTGGAGAAAGTTGCCGGTGCCCGAGAAGTCAGGGACATTGATTATCAGTGCCGTTACGCTGTAAAAAGCATCAGGCATGGCAGTG
>DAOUAU010000297.1:0-7541 GCA_034433195.1 Dehalococcoidales bacterium | reverse complement strand
TGCCCCGGTATCCCCTATTTTACAAAACTTCGATTATTTGTTTAACCACGCGGTTTCGGGCGTCCATTGGGTATATTCTATGCGCATGATGCCGTCCCCTTTAACGTAAGGCTGCTTGGCGCATACGCCCGAAGGAACCAGTATGGGAGTAAAGATGGAGATATCGCCAAACATTACTTTTTGCAAGTCCTTGATGATGGCCACCTTGGTCGCTTGATCAGGGGCAGTTCTAGCCGCTACCAGGGCGTTTTCTATCTCCGGGGGATTAATAATCGTTTTATTCATGATGACGCCGGTCGCACTTAAGTTCCTGGGGAAAAAGAGGGCGGGATCACCTTCAGCACGTTGTGAAGCCAGGCACATAGCCGTAAAGGAACCCCCGGGTGAGGTCAAAGACCGGTATCTGGCATTGTCAGCCAGTTCCAATGTGACAGTGATTCCGCCCGCGGCAAGCTGAGACTGTAAAATAGTAGCCACCGCGATGGAGTCAGGTGTATTTAGCACCAGCATGGATGTTTGCAGATTGGCAAACCCGGCTTCAGCCAGGAGAGATTTAGCTTTGGCAGGATCGGTAGGATAGCCGGGATAACTGGCGTTAAAGTACTGACTGGTAGGCAAAGCCCACTGGTTAATGGGAGTAGCGAAGCCGTAATACAGCGCGTCCACAATTGCTTTGGGGTTAACAGCATAACTGACGGCCTGCCTTACTTTCAGGTTGAAGAAGGGTGAGGTGGGAAGAGCGCTGTTATACCAGAGGCTGGTCATTTGCAGTCCCAGACCTGTAGTCAATGTAGTGAGTTCGATGCCCTGAGTTTTGAAATTATTGGCGTTGATGGGTGAGAGAATATAAATGATGTCAATTTCTTTGCTTAAGTAGGCAGCCTGCATAACCGTAGGATCAGCGAAGAAGTACCATTCAATTCCATCAAGATAAGGCTGACCTTTTATCCAGTAGTTGGGGTTTTTCTTGTAAACCTGTTTGACTGTCTTGGTCCAGCTGACAAACTGGAAGGGACCGGTCCCAACCGGATTAAGAACTGCCCAGGCATTGCGAGCTTCATCAGTGGCGCCAGCTTTCTGCCAGGCGGTAGGTGAAATCTGAGGACCGGCAAAGTAACCCATACCGATGATAGCCGTATTATTCCAGGCGGGAAGCAACATTTGAACGGTATATTCATCTATTACCGATATTGTTGTACCAGCGGGGATTTCCGCTCTTTTAGCCGCGATAAAGCGCTCCAGATTCCATTTCGCAGCCTCTGCATTGAAAGGTGTTCCGTCATGGAAAAGAATATTCTTTTTCAGAGATATGGTAATGGTCTTGGCTTCCGCGTCAATTTTCCAACTGTCCGCCAGCCAGGGAGTCATAATGCCTTTGGCATCATAGCGTCCCAGTGATTCAACGCAGGTTTTAGAAGTGACAAAATCCTGTACTGTAGTTTGAGTGGGAGGATTTCCCAGCACAGTCGCGTCAACTTCTGTGCCGATTTTAAGAATGCCGCCGGTTTTAGGAGCGACAGTGGTGGCGGAAGGAGTAGTAGTAACAGGCGCGCTGGACGTAGTAACCGGCTGAGTTGTGGTGGCCGGCGGTTGAGATGTAGCAGACGTGGTGGGAGAACTGGAACAGGAAACCAATAACAGAGATGCCAGGATACAAAATGCAATGACACCATAAGTTAACTTTAAGACTGACCCTTTCCGATACATGCTATCCTCCTACTGCTAACGTTTTTTATTTTGTCATTTTAAGGTGCTTCGCATATGATTTCATCGTGCTCCCAACGGAATTTGGTGTTCAGACGGACGCGCCCGGATATTCTGGCTAAATATTCAAAAACTCTCTGTCCCTGACTGTCATTTTTTACTATTTCGGGCTGCCCCTGTTTATTGACTATGCATGGCAGGCAACTGATACGGGTGATTTTCCCGGCGGTTATGCTGCATTTTGCAATGATGGTATAAATGGCTTCCGGATGAAAAGGATAAGTGGGGTATTGAGGATCTGGCTCGAAGCCGAAAATCTCTTTCCTGCGGACTTCCCAGGAGTTGGGATCCGCGCCGGGTTTAGCTTTTAAACTTGGTACCCAGGTAACAAAGTTGCATAAGCCATGGAAAATCGGCTTGCCTTTGTATATCTCGATTCCTTGTAGAATGTGGGCGTGATGCCCCGTTATTATATCGGCACCGGCATCGATGGCAGCCCAGGATATTTGCTGTTCATAGGCTGCCAGCCTGGCGGGGGTATGCCCCAAACCTTTATGGAAAGAGACAGTTAAAACGTCGCACAGCGGCCGCAACTGACGGATGTCATTCAACATGGCGTTGAAGCTGGTAGTTTCAGCCCAGGTGTAAATAGTGGGCGGGCCTCCCGGCGTGGCGTAATCAAGCTCATAGTGAGTTATAATGTTGACAAAAGCGCAGCCCGCTTTGGTGGCAGAAGCCGAAGTTTCTTTAGGCCCCACACAGTTATAGGCCAGAAAACCAAAGCGCGTTCCATCCCGCTCTAAAATGACATGAGCACGAGCTTCTGCAAGATTCATGCCCGCGCCCACATAGGCTAAACTGTGTTTTTTAAGCCAATCTATTGTGTCTTGGACTCCGGTCACCCCGGCGTCCCAGAGGTGATTACCAGCCAGAGAAACTACATCAAAACCTGAATCAATCAGAGAATTCAGAACATCCAGAGTGCGGCCCAATTCCACAGTTTGAACATCTCTATCTGAATGCGGCACTTCCAACTGCCCCAATAACACATCGGCGGTTTTTAACACCGCCCGGCCGGGCGCGAAATAAAAATCCGGATTGGGTCCCAAAATAATATCTCCGACTGCCATGAAGGTCAATTCTTTTGACGCCATTTTTACCCCTCCTGGTCCTTCTCTTCAGTAGACTGAAGCATAGCTTTGCCGAAGATAGCCTTCTTGTCATCCGCTGAAAGTTCCTCAAATCGTTCAGAAACTTTTTCAATTAGTTTGTCTCTGAGTTTACGAATTGTGGGAACCAGGTTTTCCATTTCTTCACGGCTCAGGCAGGAGTTGAGTTCGTTTTCAGCAGCCTGGATATTTTTCAAAACGGAAATAACGCGCTCCAGGCCTTTTGAAGTGACTTCAATATTGATACTGCGCCGGTCTTTTCCGCTGTGTACACGCTGCACCAGACCGTCTTTTTCCAGGCCGTCCACTATTTTAGTGACGCTGTATTTAGGCCGCAACATGATGCGCGCCAGTTGACTGGGAGTGAGACTTCCGCCACGGGTAATCGTGAAAATAAGGGCGCTGGTTTGCAGCCATGAAAAATCATCTTTAAGCACTATCTCGGTATAGCGGTTCACTACATCAGCGAATGCTACCAGACGGGTAAATTGAGTTTTGCGAATTTGCTGATTGATGCGGTTTATCTCTCCGGGTGTTGGCATCACTACCTCGCCTCAATTCTTTAGTTTCTCAATATTATTGTATAAGATGATTCTATAAGTATTTTGTTGATAGACCCCATTATAAAACAAAAAAAATAATAATACAAGAGTTATATTATTGACCTCTTGTATTTGTCGAATAAGACTACTCTTTGCCGGTTTTGAGGGGAGTCGGGATTTATGAAAAATCCCAGATTCCCACAACTAACGTGAATCAGTCTGTATTGGCCTTTCCGGAGGCAAAATATCCTGCCGGACGATCAAAAACAAGGGTTTTTCTGCCGCCGCTTGACATCTTATGTTACATTAAACTATAATCCTGACATAGTTAAATAATGCACAGACGTTGAACAGGATTAGTAAGTTTCCAGCGAAGTCCAGAGAGCCGGAGATGGTGTGAACCGGTACCAGCGCAGAAATTGAATGGACCTGGGAGTTGCCTGCCGAAGCTACTTTTAGGTTTGGCCGGA
Organism: Dehalococcoidales bacterium; assembly: GCA_034433195.1. Classification (GTDB taxonomy): domain Bacteria; phylum Chloroflexota; class Dehalococcoidia; order Dehalococcoidales; family UBA3254; genus DATIKD01. Next base: position 3,656 of record DAOUAU010000297.1, on the reverse strand, counting down.
GAGGACACCGTTAGCAAAGTCCAGGCTCTATCTTGAAAAACAGGATGCAGCTGATAAAGATGGTCAGAATCCGTGTATTTTTTTGATCAATAAGGGTGGCACCGCGAAGAAAAGTCTCTCGCCCCTACCGGGGCGGGAGACTTTTTTTTACCTTGTTTTAACTAAAGATGGATTACCAAAGACAGGGTTTGAGGAGACAGCACAATGTGGCGCTATGGATGGTATTGGCCTGACGGCCGAGAAGAAATTTGAGGAAATATTTTAATAAAAAATAAAATCTAGAATCAGGAGCGATAAAAATGGATAGAACAGTTTTTTTTCTGGACCAGAAACAGATGCCTGACAAATGGTATAACATCTTGCACGATTTGCCGGAACCGCTGCCGCCTTATATCAGCCCGGCCACCGGCAAACCAGCCACTCCTCAGGAACTCTCCCGCATCTTTCCTATGGAACTGATCAAGCAGGAAATGGCCACCGAACAGTACATAGAAATTCCTGAAGAGATTCAAGCCATTTATCGCCAGTGGCGGCCATCCGGTTTGCACCGCGCCTATCAACTCGAAAAAGCCCTGGATACTCCGGCCAAAATCTTCTACAAATATGAAGGCACCAGCCCGGCCGGCAGCCATAAGGGCAATACCGCCATTGCCCAGGCATATTACAACAAGAAAGAAGGCGTTACCCGAATCGCCACTGAGACCGGCGCCGGTCAATGGGGTTCTGCCCTTTCCTTCTCCTGTGCCATGTTCGGCATTGAATGCAAAGTATATATGGTCAAAGTAAGTTATAATCAAAAGCCCTACCGCCGCATTATGATGGAAACCTGGGGCGCCAAATGTGTACCCAGCCCCAGCGTTGATACCAAAGCAGGCAGAGATGCACTGGCCAGAGACCCACAGAGCGGCGGCAGCCTGGGTCTGGCTATTAGCGAGGCGGTTGAAGATGCTGTCACTCATGAGAATACACACTACTCTTTGGGCAGCGTCTTGAACCATGTCATTTTGCACCAAACCATCATCGGACAGGAAGCCCTGATTCAAATGGAAATGGCGGGTTATTATCCTGATATCGTCATCGGGTGCGTCGGAGGCGGTTCCAACTTCGGCGGCATCGCCAACACTTTCCTGAAAGATAAATTGACCAATAAAAACAAGAAAGTGCGCTGTATCGCAGTTGAGCCGATGGCCTGCCCTTCACTGACCAAGGGTGTTTATGAGTTTGATTACGGTGACGTGGCCGGTATGGCGCCTATCGCCAGGATGTACACCCTGGGCCACAATTTCATGCCCGCTCCGGTACACGCCGGTGGTTTGCGTTATCATGGTATGTCACCTCTGATCAGCTCTTTGTATCATCATAAGCTGATAGAAGCCAAAGCAGTTTTTCAAATTCCCACCTTCGAAGCCGGCGTCCTCTTCGCCCGCACCGAAGGTATTCTGCCCGCACCCGAAAGCAATCATGCCATCCGTGTGGCAATTGATGAAGCTCTGGCGGCCAAAGAAGCAGGCCAGTCCAAAGTAATTTTGTTTAATCTAAGCGGACACGGTCATTTCGACCTGGCTTCCTATGATGAATATCATCAAGGCCGGTTGGCTGATTACGAATATCCGACTGAGAAAGTCAAAGAAGCTCTCAAGACACTGCCCAAAGTCTCTCTATAGATTCAGATCATAACAGATTGGTTACCAAGCCCCCGGAATAGATCCCTCCGGGGGCTTTTCGGCTTTCAGCTGGAGACTGGTAAAAAACTGGTTGTCACAGTTTGTGGGAAATTCATCCTGACCGGTCATTAGCTGCGTGTCTTGACCCTCATCAGGGCCTAATGCGGCGGAGTACAGTCATACGCGGCCATCATCAGCCAGCGCCTCTGGTCTTCACAATTTTTTAATATTCCCATGTTATAATAAAAAAGGATAGAAGTTTAGAGGTGAGATTGCTGTGCGGAGTATCAAATATATTATCAGTTTAGCTTTAATTATCCTGATAATGGGCGCTTTAAACGGATGTTCGGTGCCCCAGGTAGTATTGAAGACAGATAGTTCTCCATCACCCACCCTGATACCGACCCGCACGGTGACGGTCACAACTACCACTACCACTACGATCACAGCCGCTCCCGTCACCACGGTGACACCTATTGCCACTGTCCCGAAGAACCCCACCCCAGCCATTGCCGTCAGTAGTAAACCTGACCCTTTCCCAGCTCTGGCGGATATCATCGCGAAGGTTAGACCTTCCGTGGTTGCCATCAATACCATTACTACCGGAAGAAGCATATTTGGCACTATCTATAGTCAGGAGGGCGTCGGTTCTGGTTGGGTGATTGATGCCAAAGGGTTGATTGTCACCAATAACCATGTCGTGAAGGGCGCAGAAAAAATCACAGTTACTTTGGAGGATGGCCGCAGTTTCAAAGTTGATAGTGTCCGTACCGATCCCACCTCTGACCTGGCTGTTCTGAAAATTGATGCCCAGGATTTGCTGGCCTTGACCGTTGGAGACTCAATAAAAGCCCGCGTGGGAGACTGGGTGATTGCCATCGGCAACTCCCTGGGAAATGGTATCAGTGCCACTAAAGGCATTGTTAGCGCTAAGGGTGTGTCAGTGGCCGCGGATAACGGTGAAACTCTGTATGACCTGTTACAGACAGATGCCGCCATCAATCCCGGTAACAGTGGTGGACCGCTGGTCAACCTGGCCGGAGAAGTGATTGGGATAAATAGCATCAAAGTGGTTCAGGTGGGTGTTGAGGGGATGGGTTATGCTATCAGCAGTCAGATTGCTATCCCAATCATTAATGAATTGATTGCCAACGGCTTTGTAGCCCGACCCTGGCTGGGTGCCAGACTGTATCAGGTGGATGCCTATGCCATAAATCAACTCAATCTGAAAGTAAAAAAAGGTGTCCTGTTAACCGAGGTGGTTAGCGGCGGACCGGCCAGCAAAGCCGGCCTTAAAAGATATGATGTGATCACTTCTTTTAACGGTCAGGAAGTGAGTACCGTTCAAGCCCTGGTTAAATTGATTCAACAGAGTAAGATAGGAGAAGTGGTACTGATTACATTCTCACGGGACACCAGTATAAACACCATATCTTTAACTCTTGAACAAGCTCCCCCTCCGGCCTAGTCAGGCTGATATTTTCCAGATATAAAAGGGAGGTTCAAACCCTCCTTTTTTATACTCTGCCATGGGCAATTTGAAAATGTCAGTTAAGATGCCGATCTCCCTTTTCTTCACCCTGCGGTACCTCGTTGTTCCAGTCCCTGGGATTGCCCCTCCCGCAGATTTGGGTTATCATTATCACAACCAGAATTGAGGAGAGACACTAATGAACTATATCGAAGGCTATTCAAAGATCGATGAAAGAAAAATCCATTACTACCGCACCGGCGGCCAAAAACCACCCTTTGTCCTGCTGCACGGCGCCACCGATAACGGATTATGCTGGACGCCTGTAGCCGAATGGCTTGCGGCAAAATATGATGTGATTATGCCGGATGCCCCGGGACACGGTAAATCCGAACGTTTGACGGACGGTTTCAAACCCGCCGACTCTGCCTCGCAGATGGTTGGGTTGATCAATCAACTCAAATTAACCAAACCCATAATTATGGGACATTCCATGGGAGCCGGCACAACAGCTAATATCG
>DAOUAU010000296.1:0-6167 GCA_034433195.1 Dehalococcoidales bacterium | reverse complement strand
GAATAACGTGCAGGATTTTCTGCTCCGGAGGAATTTTAACATTCAGAGCCACGTCCAGAGAGCGTTTAAGGTCTTCGGCACGCACCAGCATATCCTGACGGGTGATGGCTATGGTACCTGTACTATTGGTGGAGGTGATATGCCGTCCGGTTACTCCGATATAGGCTGATTCCAGTTTATACCCCGCCATCACTTCAGCCTTCCGAATCGATTCACGTATTGACTCTTTGGCTCGGGCAGCATCCGCCACCAGAGATTTTTCAATGCCCCGCGAGGGAGCTATACCAACGCCCAATACCCTCAAACCTGTGGTGCTGTCCAGGACACCCATGATAGTACAAACCTTGGTCGTACCAATATCAATGGCTGCTATTTTCTTTTTCATTTTTTTATTATCCGTTTTTACGGCTATCTAGCCTCTTTCTTGTCGATAATGTACATTCCATTTTAAACAAATATTTTCAAACCACAACTTGGCCGCGGGATTGTCAATCTTTTTCAATTCAGCTAAAAAGCCGTGCAGCAACTCTCCGCCGCTCATGCCGGGAGTTGGCTCAGCCGGTCCCGGAATGTTGATGTAGACAATCTCGTTCATCTGTTTTTTGAAATCAATAGCGGTTCCCATTTCTCTCCTTCAATACCATCCTGATATTTTTAAAATGCCCACTCGGTGCTTGTTACACATTTGGGGCTTATACAACCAAAATTACCAACAGAAGACCTGCAAGCGGACCAGCAGTTTCTTCTGGTTTAGCAGGCCAAAAGCACATGATCAATACAAGGCTGTTATTTCTTAACCTTATTATATACCTTTTTTATGAGGATGATAATACCGTTCCTGAAGCATACATATTCTAGACAGCATATCCAGATTTAAAAATTTTCTTCCTGGATTAGTAACCGGAGAAGTTCTCCCTGTAAAGATATGCATCTTGCCTACAGCGTTATGCTAAAATATGGTAAATAAACCAAATTGAATTGAGGCCTGAATTATGATTCCAGTTAACCTTAAACTGTATAATTTTATGAGTTACCGGGACACTCCCACGCTTAATTTTGAAAGTATTCACACCGCCTGCATCAGCGGCAATAATGGCAATGGAAAATCGGCCCTGATCGATGCCATGACGTGGGCTTTATGGGGACAAACCCGGGCCAATAATGATGATGAGATCATTCACACCGGACAAAATCAGGTAGAAGTAGATTTTGAATTTACAGTGAATCGCCAGAATTATAGAATCATCAGAAAACACTCCAAACCTAAAACCTCCAAAAGTTCAGGACAGACCCTTCTGGAGTTTCAGGCTATCACACCTGAAGGAAACAAGACTTTGACCGGTGATACGGTCACTCAAACCCAGCAAAAAATTATCCAGCTTCTGCGCATGGATTATAACACCTTTATTAACAGCGCTTTTATCCGTCAAGGCCATGCTGATGAATTCACTAAAAAGCGACCTTCTGAGCGCAAACAGGTCCTGGCTAACATCCTTCAGTTATCACTCTATGATATTTTGGAAAACCAAACGCGTGAAATGGTGAAAGAGCAAGATACCCTGATTACTCAAATGGAAACTACCATCGCCGGTTTAAAAGAAGAATTGAACAACCAGCCTCAGTACCAAAGCGAGTTTGAAAACGCCCGCACTCAACTGGCCCTGGCGGATGTCAAAGTCAATGAACACAATCAGAAATTAACCGCTCTGCGAAAAGAGCGTGATATACTGGATGCTAAAAAATCCCAATTAGACGAGATCACTTCTGGTATAAACAGCAGCCAGCGAAATCTCAAGCTATGGAAAGACCAGGCTCAACAATCCCGGTCATTGATCGAAAACTATCAGTTATTGATCTCTCAAAGAGACACTATTGAAGCTAACTACGCCTTACTGATAAAAACCCGCCAAACCATTCAGGAATTTGATCAGATACTGAAACGAGTCGATAATTTGAATCAAACCAAACATAAACTGGAACTGGCGATATCCAAAGCCGGGAAAGAATTGACCGGAGTGCACGCTGTCGCTACCAATCGTATCATGGAATGGGAGCGCCAGGCTGCTGACCTGCCGCATTTGCGAAGCCAGATGAAACAATTAGTCAGCCAATTATCTGATTTGGACGAGTCCGAATTACGGTGCAACCAACTCCAAGAAACCCTCAAGGATGTACGAACACAGATCACCAACAATAGAGCTCGTCAAACCCAGCTTACACAATCTATAACTGCAATTGAGGACAGATTAAAATTATTGGTTCATTCGGAAAGCGCCACTTGTCCTCTTTGCGAAAGAGAGTTAGGATTCGAAGGACATAAGAAGATAGAACAGAAATATCTGAGTGAAAAAGCCGCTTTCCAGGCGGAGCTTTCAGTCTTAAGCCTGAATCTGACTAAATTGGAACTAGACGAAAAGCAACGTGAAATAAATTTCTTCCAAACTCAAACCCGAATAAAAAAAGAACGTGGCGCTATACAAACCAAACAGGGTACGCTCTCAAAAGCAATCTCGGATATTGATGATATACACATCAAAATAGTCAGCGAAAAGACGGCATTGGTACAAATAGAGTCCCAGCTGGTGAAGCATGAATATGCGAAGGATGAGCAAAATGCTTTGACGGCAATACAACGTGAAATTGGCAGCGCCCGGTACGATGCCCAAAGACATGAATCGCTGAGAATCCAACTATCCGGTTTAGCGAAATACGAGGCCCCGCTTCATCAACTGGCCGAGGCTGAAAAACAGATAATTTTATAGCAGGCAAGAGAAACCCAGGCTCGGAGCACCATCCTCGAAATCGAAAAAAAGCTGGAATCCGATAATCAACGTCAACAGGCACTATCCACAGAAATGACAAATTTTACCGGATTGATTGAGACGTTAGCCGCTGCTGAAAGGGAATATCACAGCCTCTTGGCCAATCAGAAAGGCATCCAGGAAATCCTGGGCGGAGCTAAAATCAAGTTGGAGAGGCTGATTGAAGCAGAACAACGTTTAAAAATCAAAACTGAACAACTAAGCCAAATATACCAAAAACAAAGAATACTCAAAGATTTGGCTCAAGCCTTCGGTAAAAAAGGCATTCAGGCGATGTTGATTGAAATGGCCATTCCGGAGATCGAATCTGAAGCCAATCACCTGCTGGCCCGCATGACTGATGGCCGCATGTTTATCAAGATAGAAACTCAGCGGGAAACCAAAAAAGGCGATGTGATGGAGACTCTGGATATAAATATTTCGGATGAACTGGGTACCCGCAATTATGAAATGTTTAGTGGCGGAGAAGCCTTCAGGATTGATTTTGCTATTCGCATAGCGCTGTCAAAATTGTTGGCGAGTCGGGCAGGAGCTCCTTTGCCGCCCTTGATCATAGATGAAGGTTTCGGGACTCAGGATGGAGCAGGGATTGAGAAAATCAAAGATGCGATCACTTCAATCCAGGATGATTTTAAAAAAATACTGGTAATCACTCATGTCAATGATTTTAAAGATGCGTTTCCAGCCAGAATTGAAGTGATCAAAACATCCGATGGTTCCGCGGTCTATTTAACCTGAACCGGATCAGGTTTTACGGGGTGGTTTCAACATCAGGCTGATTATCAGACCGGTGACGGCCACCATCAAACAGATCAAAAAAGCCCAGGTATAGCTCTGACTGACATCAAATATATACCCGGCCAGGAACGGCCCAACGGCGCCCCCGATGTTGAAACTAAAACTGAAGCTGGCAGTGATCACTCCCAGCGAAATCAAGCCGTAGAGTTCCGCCGCAATTAATGCCTGCAAACATGACAATCCGCCATAACCGAACCCGAATATGACAGCAAATACGTAGAGTTGCCACAAATCATGCGAATATTGCAACCATAGCATGGCCGAAGCCAGTGAACCCAATGAAATGATAGTGGATGTTTTAACCTTGAGTTTATCAGTCATGGTACCTACAATGATGCGGGACACCAGGCTGACAGCGCCAATCACCGATAAAATAGTGGCCGCATTAATTGGTGATATCTGCATACCGACAGCATGTGGAACGATGTGTACCATGATGCTTAATTGAACCAGACCAAAACAGATATATATTACGCAAACCATCCAGAACTGGCGGGTCCGAATAGCTTCCCGAAGGGTAAAATTTTGGGATGGAGGATGCACCTTCAAATCAGGCTGCTTGTTTTGTTGCGGTTCCAGACCCATTTCTTGCGGGTGGCGTTTTAAAAATTGAGCTCCAACCAGAGATATTATCAATACAGCAGCACCAATGATGATATAGGTGATCCGCCAGTTCAACGAATCAATCAGATGCGTTGCCAGTGGCGGCAGAACCAGTGTGCCAAAACTAATGCCGCCGCTGACAATCCCGGTCATTAATCCGCGTTTACCGCTGAACCAGCGAGCGATAGTGGAAACGGGGGGTGCCCAAAACCCGCCAACACCGGTAGCAACAAGAATTCCGTAAAGAAGGTAAAACTGCTGGACGTTATGGACTGCCGACATCAGAATGTAGCCCAAAGACAGTAAAACGGCGCAGGCTCCAATAACTACCTTTGGTCCAAACCTGTCACTCAACCTTCCGGCAATGATTCCGCTCACTCCGGATATTAAAACACTGATGGAGAAGGCGCCTGATGTAACCGCGCGTGTCCATTGAAATTCATTTTCCAAAGGACGAAAAAACACGCCATAACTGTAAAATATCCCCCACCCGAACACTGTTAATAAAAAGCCAATCAGCACTATGATGTAACCATAATACAGGCGTTTCGGCAGTGGGGATTTCAAATCGTAAGCCTTTTTTGCGGTTGGAAGATTGTTAGACATATTGCTGTTGTCTGACAGAAAATAGAAAAGTCACTCCGGCCAAATTCCTGATTTGGGCGCACTATAGAAAACGCAGGACTATTTAATCATAACATTTTTATTCAGGTAGTCAATTCGTTAGCGGCATCCCGCTCCAGAATCTGTCTCAAATAGCTCCCGGTGGTTGATTTGGCGTTAACCGCTACTTGTTCAGGTGTGCCGGTGGCAATCACATAACCGCCTTGATCACCGGCCCCCGGACCCAGATCAATCAAATAATCAGCATTCTTCATAACGTCCAAATTATGTTCAATCACTATCACAGAATTTCCGGCGTCCGCCAGCTTCTGAAGCACTCTTAACAGTGCCGCAATATCCTCAAAGGAAAGCCCGGTAGTTGGCTCATCCAGGATATACAGCGTTTTACCGGTGGAACGGCGGGAAAGTTCAGTGGCCAGCTTCACCCTCTGTGCCTCTCCGCCAGATAGCGTTGGCGCCGGCTGACCCAGATGGATGTATCCCAAACCTACATCTTTAAGTGTTACCAGTCTGCGTTGAATGCCTGGGAAATGCTCAAAAAATAACAGCGCCTGCTCAACAGTCAGGTCTAAAACTTCAGAAATACTTTTGCCTTTAAATTTTATCTCCAGGGCTTCACGGTTGTAACGGCTGCCTTTGCAAATCTCACAGGGGACTGTCACATCCGGTAAGAATTGCATCTCTATTTCGATAAAACCTTCACCATGACAGGCTTCGCAGCGTCCGCCTTTAACATTGAATGAAAAGCGCCCCGGACCGTAACCTCTCATCCTGGATTCCGGAACGGTAGCAAACAATTCACGAATAGGTCCGAACATCCCGGTATAAGTAGCCGGATTACTGCGAGAGGTGCGGCCAATCGGTGATTGATCGATGTTGATGACTTTATCAATGTTTTGGATACCCAGAATGGCCTCGCACTTGCCCGGCCGGTCTTTTGAACGGTAAAGCATTTGCGATAATTTTTTATACAGAATGTCGTCAATCAGAGTACTTTTCCCACTCCCTGATATGCCCGTTACACAGATAAATTTGCCCAGTGGCAAGTTCACATCAATATTTTTTAGATTATTCTGACAGGCTCCCTTGATAACTATTTGCAATCCGTTGCCGCTGCGCCGCTGAACAGGCATCGGAATTCGTTTGTGACCACTCAAATATTGGCCGGTGATAGACTTTTCAGTTTCCAGAATATCCGTCAAAGTCCCGGTCGCGACGATATATCCGCCGTGTTCTCCAGCACCCGGCCCCATATCAATAATGTGATCAGCCGCCCGCATCATAGCCTCATCATGCTCAACCACCAGAATGGTGTTGCCT
>DAOUAU010000295.1:0-3549 GCA_034433195.1 Dehalococcoidales bacterium | reverse complement strand
AACCAGCTTTCAACGGCACCGGCGCGGAAGCGGAAAAAATGACGGCGGTGATGCAGGAAGCCTGGATAAAATTCGCGCGAACGGGCCATCCCGGCTGGACGGCTTATAATCATGAGCGCAGCATGATGGTATTCAACCGGGAAAGCCGGATAGAAAAGGGCCCCAGCGAAGCCGAAAGACGCCTCTTCGAAGAGATTTAGACGCGTTTCACACCAAACCCGGATGGTCGGTTTCGGCGTGGCAAGCCGCCGTCCCGCTATCTGTTGATAATCTCTCCCGAGATAAACATTGTGTGGCGGGATTTCAGGCATATTCTCATAGCTGTACCCGTCAGGTCCCCTTATCTCTTTGCGGTTTAATAAAATCATGCTTAAGAGATAGAAATCCGGTAAGCAAATCACTTTATCTCTTATCCGCTGAGTTTTCTTCCGGGGAATTCACCTCAAAAAGTTTATTTGAGTTCACTTTTCAGGTTTCGCTAATACGAAAGTCATACCGGAAGTTGAAAAAGCCGTTAGCTTTTTGAAAAATATACAAAGATTAGCGGATTACGATGCGTGCATCCACGGCTAAAATGCTGTCCCGATAGCCGTAAACAGGATTGAGGTCCAGTTCCTGGATTTGCGGATTGTTCTGGATGAATAACGAAAGGTCGACAATCAGTTTTTCCAGGAGCGGCAAATTAACCTGTTCCCGGCCGCGGTAACCTTGCAGAAGGGCAAAGCCCTTGATTTCACGTATCATTTCTGCCGCATCACGGGGAGCAACCGGCACTAACCTGAAAGATACGTCCTTCAGCACTTCAACTAATACACCGCCCAGTCCAAACATGATAACCGGTCCAAATTGAGAATCCTGATTCATGCCAAGAATCAATTCAACTCCGGGAGGTGCCATCTTCTGGATAGAAACGCCATCGATTCTGGCCTGCGGCAATTGAATCTTAACCGAATTGATCATGTTGCGGTAGGCTTTTTGCACCTGGGAAGCGTTAGCCAGTCCCAGTTTCACTCCGCCCACATCGCTTTTATGGGCAATATCAGGGGAGATAATCTTCATGGCGACCGGAAAACCCATGACCCGGCTGATATCCAGCGCCTCTTTCATACTCCTGGCCAGCATGGTAGGTATAACCGGAATTCCGGCTTGATTCAGCCAGTCTTTGGATTCAACTTCAGTCAATAGTTTGTTTTCAGATTGTTTTAGCATAATGTGTTCCTGGAAACTAGGCCTTTACCGCATTCAAGTAGCGGCTGTACCTTTCCAAATGGCTGATCACGCGGGCGGCCCGGCGCGGGGTATTATATTCAGGAATTCTGAATTCCGGCATCGGCGGTACAGCGGTCAAACCGGAATTGGAAAGATTGATAAACCGCAGCAATATTAACGGTTTGCCGGTATCATCCACCTGTTTTTGTAAAAAAGAACGTTGATTCTGGACTGAAACGTGCATCCGGTTCAATTGTGCGGGAGTCAGATTGCCAGCCAGTTCCGGTGGTAATATCATTGGCGGCATCAAGGAAATCACCACATCAATATTGGGGTCCGCCATCAGCAGTTCAAGACTTTTATCCGCTACCGTATTTTCACCCATGGTCCTGACTCCCACTAGATCAACCGGATTACCGTGCGACCACCTCGGCGGCAGTATACCATTCAATTTTTCAATGGTTTGCGGGCTCAAGGTGCCCATCTCCAGACCTTCTTTCTCACAGGCTTCGGCGGTAACCACTCCAAAGCCTCCGCCCATGGTTAAAATGCCCACTCTTTTGCCTTTCGGCAGGGGAGAATTCAGCAGTCCTACCACCACATCACACAACTCATCTTCATCTTCGGCGCGGATCACTCCGCTCTGCCGAAAAGCGGCCGAATAAATCAGATCCGAACCTGCCAGGGCTCCGGTGTGAGATTTGGCAGCTTGACCGGAACCTCCGGTAGCGCCGGTTTTAATAACCACCATCGGCTTAACCGCAGCAATCTTTTTAGCCAAATCAAAAAAACGGCGGGCTTCCCGCAGACCTTCAATATACCCGGTAATGACACGCGTGTTTTCATCTTCCCCCAGAAACTCAAGATAATCCTCAAAACGCAAATCACCTTCGTTGCCGGTACTGATGAATTTACTCATGCCTAATCCGCGGTTAGCGGCCATTTGCAAGATGGTTGCGCCCAGAGTCCCGCTTTGAGTAATTAAAGCCATCGGTCCGGACTTGATGCGGTTAACCATGCCGGCACTGGCTACTCTGGTGTAACCATCACCGTGTCCGACGCAATTAGGTCCTACAAAGTGAAAACCAGCCTGATGGGCTGTTTGCAATACATCAGCCTGCAATTTGGCTCCGGCCTCGTCCACTTCGGCAAAACCAGCGGAGATAATCACGGCCGCCTTGATCTTTTTTTGGGCGCATTGCCTGGCCACCTCTGGTACCAGTTCGGCCCGCACTACTATCACGGCCAGATCAACCGGGCCGGGAATGTCTAAAATGGTCGCGTAGGAGGGAATCCCCTGGATTTGTTCAGAGGTGGGATTCACGGCATAAACCTGCCTTTCCGGTTTGATGGTTTTTGAGTGGAGAGCGGTGCGCAGTGCATCAAAGCCCCATGAACCCATTTGGTTGTTAGCGCCGATTACCGCTATGGAATCAGCCTGGAATAAAGCCTGCCAGAATGTATTTCGGTTGATCATGTCGTTTGGGGTGGTGTTCATGGTTAAAACAATTATAACGATTTTTGGCTGATTTGGCGAATACCCATGAAGTCTGCCTGATTATCTCAGTTTTTGCGCATATGCCTGAAAAAAATATTTCACCAGGGCCAGAACGAACAAGGAGCCATCCCCGCATGGTCTATTTACATTTTCATGACGGAGTTGACTCCTTGAAATCAAATCCTACTTTCTGGAGGCTATTCCCACCTGGCTGAATAATGTCAGGGTATCCGCTACATCCCAGTGCTCGGCGATTTTACCATCTTGAATCCGGAATATATCAACAACATTGAAGTTTAATTTATTGCCGGATGGAGGAACATTAAGCCATTCCCCGCCTGAATGAGTCCCGCTGCACTGACAATAAGCCATCACATAATTGCCGTCAGCCACCAGTTGGATAATTTTATACCTGAAGTCCGGCATGGCTCTAAAAGTCACCTCAAAGAACTGTCTGAATCCGGCTTTACCCTGTGCCACGTCCGGATTGTGCTGGATATAATCATCCCGCATGATACCGTCCAATATGCCAAAATCATGGCTGACAAAAACCGAATTAATGAAGAGTTCAACAATGGTTTTATTACGATCAGATAATCGCACAATACTCCTCCCGGGAAAATCATTACAGTTTCACCAGTGTCGACTCGATGACCAGTCCTTTGTCTCTCTACTTTTTGGCAGCTTTGGACGCAGGCTTCTTAGCTTTAGCCACCGTTTTCTTCTTTGCGGCGGGCGCTTTAACGTTATAATCACCACCCATGCCAGCGGTAAAATGAAAAATGGGTTTAACCACTTTATTGATTATCAAGGGACAGTGTTTGGTACCGGCCGGTATGAAC
>DAOUAU010000294.1:0-1638 GCA_034433195.1 Dehalococcoidales bacterium | reverse complement strand
TAACCATCCTCGGTCAGAGATAATGGACGGGTACCCGAAAAAGGAGTTCCGGAATGATTAATAAGGTGGTGGCTTCTTTTGATCAAGCGGTGGCAGACATCTTCGACGGTGCTGTGATTTTAATGGGTGGATTTGGACCGGCCAACGGCACACCCAGCAACCTGTTAAGAGCGGTGGCCAGAAAAGGTGTCAGGAATCTTACTCTAATCGCTAATACACCGGGTTATGGACGTGACAAACCCGGCACCAAACCGTCTCGCCGGACACCTCCCAATTATGATGACGGCGGATTGTTGATTCAGAACGGCCAGGTCAGCAAGGCCGTTTGCGCTTTCCCGGGAGTCAACCGTTCAGACATCAACACACCTTTACAGGATAAACTGGATTCCGGTGAATTAATCGTAGAGATGGTACCGCAGGGCACACTGGCGGAAAGAATCAGGGCCGCTAAAGCCGGAATTTCAGCATTCTATATCCCTACTGGAGCAGGTACAGTACTGGAAAATGGCAAAGAAACCCGTTATTTTAATGGGATAAAAAATATCCTGGAATATCCTATCAAAGCCGATTTTGCACTGATCCGGGCCTATCAAGCTGACCGTTACGGCAATCTGGTCTATCAGGGCACATCAAGGAATTTCAATTCGGTCATGGCGGGAGCCGCAAAAATTACGATAGCTGAGGTCGATGTGCTGGTGCCTCTGGGCGCGATTGACCCTGAAACCATCGTTACACCCGGTATTTATGTAAACCGCGTGGTAGTACGTGATAATAACGACAGAGGAGCAGTATTATGAAAGCTCGACTTGATGATCAAACCATGGCTTTAAGAGTGGCGCGTGAATTTCAGGATGGAATGGTGATCAATCTGGGATTTGGCATTCCTACTCTGGCAGCCAATTTCATTCCGGAAAACAAGGAAGTCATCTTCCATGCTGAGAACGGCTGTCTGGGCTATGGTCCAACCCCCGTCAGCGAAGCCGAACAGGACTTTCATCTCGTTAACGCTACCGGACAATTCGCTACTCGCAAACCCGGAATGGCCTTTTTTGGTCATGACGATTCATTTTCCATGATTCGCGGAAAACATATTGATTTGTGCGTGCTGGGCGGTTTGCAGGTTTCAGAAAAAGGAGACCTGGCCAATTGGGCAAGGTCTCCCAAAGGTATCGGAAATATCGGCGGGGCCATGGATTTGGCCTTTGGCGCGGCTCGTTTAATAGTAGTGATGACTCATACTACGCGCGACAATCAAGCCAAAATAATGAAAGAATGTACTTATCCTTTGACTGCTCCCCACTGTGTTAAGCTGATCATCACAGATATCGCCGTTATTGAGGTTACCGCTCAGGGTTTAGTGCTTAAAGAAACCGCTCCGGATTGGACAGCCGGTGAGATCCAGTCCATTACCGAGCCGGCTCTGATAATATCTCCCACTATCAAACAAATGGAAATCTGAACCTGAACTCCTAACGGGTCAATTTAACCTCTCCCCAGGAAAAGCTGCTCTCTGGGCATCTGTACCATTTCAAGCACATTGATATGCGACGGCAGGCAGGCCATGTATACGGCCGCCGCCGCAACTTCATTTTGGGTCATCATAGCTTCTTTTTCCCAGGGGCTTAAGCCTGGCATTAC
>DAOUAU010000293.1:0-4115 GCA_034433195.1 Dehalococcoidales bacterium | reverse complement strand
AATGCCAGGATGACGGCTGTCAAACAAGTGGAGAATTCCCTGCACTATGTGATTCGTGATATGCAAATGGCCCAGAAAGTAGAAGCTAACGGCCCAAATTTCTGGCTAAGATTGAGCTGGTCCAATTGGGATGATAATGCCAGTGTGCAGGTTATTTATACTGTGCAAAACGGTCAACTGAGGCGCGCGTATTCCGTGAATGGCGGCACTGCCGCGGTTTCCACGGTGGGTAAATATATCACCGCGGTGTCAGCCCAGGCGCCCGATCCTGAGGCCAATCCACCTGCCAAAGCCTGGAACATCACCTTAACCGCCAGTACATCCTCCCGTCTCAAACAGGCTACCGAAACCCGGCAGCTTAACATTGTTCCCCGTCCGGGTTCTTAAGGAAAAAAATGAAAAGAATGATATTTTCCGGATATTATAAAAAACTAAAAGGCCAGCGCGGTGAAATATTGCTGACCACTTTGATTTTTGTCCTGTTAGGGTTCACCATTATTGTCCCGCTGGTAGCTTTTATGGGCACCGGACTTAAAACCGGAAAGTTGATTACGCAAAAATCCAATGCCCTTTATGCCGCCGATGCCGGCATTGAAGATGCCATCTGGCAAATCAAATATGACCGGCTGGAAGGGACCTTTATCAACAGGTCACCCGTATATGACCGGTTTGATTTCCAAACGCCTTCTTGGGCATATGATTTGCCGCGGGTGAACGCAAAACCGCAATTGAACAACCATGATGTCACCGTGGCAATCCGCAATGTCTGGGTCCCTCAGAATGTGGCCACACCGACTAAGGCCAAAGCCCGGGCGGTTTTAAATACCAATAAGCTGCTGGTTACGGGCGGCGCCTTCGGCGTTTCCAGTTTCAACATTGTGCTGACGTATCATGCCGCCGCCGGAGAAAATTTAACCGTGAAATCAGTTGGAGTCTGGTTGCCGCCCGGTTTTACCTATATTGCGGGCAGCGGTTCCCTGGAAGCTAATATCAATGCTCCCTTTTATTCCAACCCCGGCAGTCCGGTCTCCCATCAGGGCGGGCAAGTGGTGATCTGGAATTTCAATGATTTAGTCTTTACTTCAATGCCCAATGTGAAAACTACCAGAGTACCCATGACCACTTTAATCACGTTTGATTACATCCCCTCCAAAGCGGGAACACGTCCGGACGGTGTGGCCTGGGTCACCACCGGCAATGTTGACCTGGATGGAGATGGGGTTTCAACCGGGACCCATTTCGCCTGGGATTCGGATGTCAGAGTATTTGGTATAAAATCCACCGCCGGTCCCACTACAGTAGAAACTTATGTTTTAAAAAGTGAGATGAGGGTCAATGGCGGATCAGTGCCCGGCAGCTATTTCGCCGCCGGAGATACGCTGATGATCGGCCCTGCCAGTGGGCGCACTACCCGCCGCGACGGCACCGTTACAGTTGGTCCGCCTACGGTGCAGGGAGGAGATAACGGAATTCCAGATGATGCCAATATCTCAAAAAGCTATCTGTATTGGTCAGCCTGGCGCGGTGAATCCGGGGTCACCCGTCCCTTGAACGATGGCGCCGCCAGCTTTGCTAACTGGACTAACGGCGGGGCCTGGAGTGTAGATAGCGGCGTCAACTTTATCGGTCATTACAGTGGCGGAGCGGATTCTACCAGCGAACTGGTTCTCACCAATAGTATCAATATGTCAGCCTATGCCGCCGAGAATCCGGCGGCGGATACCAAATGGTATACCGCTCTCTCCTGGGAACAATGGGTCTCGGGCACGGCCGCTATTCCGCCGCTTGATCCGGATACCTGTGCGAACTTTAATAACTGGGATACCGTCGGCTCTAACTGGGCCTGGACAGTCAATTCCGGCCGCTTCCGCGGCAATTTGGCTACCAATAAAGATTTGGTTTTAAAGGCCGCCAATAAAATCGACCTGCGTTTGGCAACCCCCGGCAGCGTCACCGTATCCTGGGACCAGCGTATCGGCGGCTCACCAACACCGGATAACAATGACGGGCTGGATTATTCTTTTTCGGCCAACGGGACCACCTTCCCGGTCACCGTTCAATCTTTCCGCGGCAATATCGGGACCACTTTTGTGCGTAAAACAGTTACTATCCCGAATGAGTACCTGACTGCTAATTTTCGCATCAGGTTCTCAGTGGTCGGTTTTTCTTCCACCAAGTATTGTGAGATAGATAACATCTCTGTAACGGCCTCGTCCGTGCCCACCTATAGCGCTGATGATAACCTCCAGATTGCCCTTTCAAGAAATGGCGGCACAACCTGGAGCGAATTTTTTAATGCCTTTGATGGAACGCGGATTGGTAGCTCACCCTGGGAGCATGAATCAATCTTCCAGTACAATGTGCCGCGTGATTATCTGACCGCCAATTTTAAATTCAAACTGCGTATCAATGGTTTTGGTAATCTGGGCCAATATGTCGGCATAGATAACATCCGCATCAATTGCATGCAGCCGCATACTACTGTGCCCTTTAGAATTCAGGTTGGGTCCGGGCCCAACCAGCAAGTATATCTGGATAGCGATGGCCTTCCGCAGGCGGGGGCGGTTGAGTTAGATTCAAAATTAACCCAGTGTATTCTGGCTTACTACAATAACGCCGGTTCCAGTCAGTCTCCCACCCCGGCTGGCTATGCCTATTCCTGCAAGAGAGATATCACGGCGCTGGTGGTGAAATATGCCAAACAACCGGTGGCCCCGGCTACTAACTATAACGGTCATGCTACATATAGAGTGATCAATGGCACCGCTCATCCTAACCCCATCGGTGATACCGGTACCGCTCTTTCATTTGCCGGTTTTTCCATAGTGCATATTTTTACCAGCGCCCAAACTCAAAGCCATCAAATATATTTGCTGGATACTTTTAACGGTTCCGGACAGAAGGCCGGCGGCGGGCTGGACGTGGCCTTTGATTATAATAACGATGGACAGCCGGATGACACCATCTCCGGTTTCGTGGTGCCGCAAAGGATAGGCAATGAGGTCAACTCCGCCAAAATCACCTGCTTTGTGGTTGAAGGTGATGTTGGCTTAAGTGATGATTATTTTGCTATCAACGGCACCAAATTATGGGATGGCACTATTTCCACCGCTCCCAGTGAAACCGGTGGCGGTCAGCCCAATAATAAAACCACCCCGCGCAACGTCTGGAACGGGCAATCGCTGGGCGTCAGCAACGATGGTGTGGATATTGACACTCTGGGTATCGATCCGACTCTGGGGCAATATGTTACCTGGGACAGTCAAATTCTTAAACCCGGTGATACCGAAGCGCAAATCACCATCCATACCCGCTCCGATTACTGGTTTATGTGCTACATGATTCTGGCTTTCCGCAGTGAGACCACTACCGGCGGCTCCCTGACATATCTGATTAAAGGCTAGACCGGGTTAGTGATCCACTCCAAAGCGGGATTTTCTAAAGCGGCAGCCCTGGTTTTGGCACGGGCTGTGCGCTGATAATTACCGGTTTTTGGGGTAAACCGGCAGGTTATCTTATAGATCAAGCCCCTGGCAAAAGCTCTGTTAATTGACAACACTCCGTCCTTCAGACTATGATTTGGCTAAGACCATGAGCAAAACCATTCAGGAAATCAACCAGAAAATCAAGCTCGGAACTGCGGTGGTAGTGACCGCCGCAGAAATTATTGGGATAGCCAAACAGGAAGGCATAAAAAAGGCCGCCGAAAAAGTGGATGTGGTTACCACCGGTACCTTTGGCCCCATGTGCTCTTCCGGCGCTTATTTCAATATCGGTCACGCCAAGCCCCGCATCAAATTGGGCGGCGGCCGTTCCTACTTGAATGATGTCCCGGCCTATGCTGCCTTTGCTGCCGCTGATCTCTTTATCGGAGCCAATGCCCTGCCGGATGATGACCCGCGCAATCGCAACCATCCAGGGGATTTCAACTACGGCGGCGGACATGTCATTGAAGAACTGGTGGCCGGCAAAGATATCCGGCTCTCTGCGACCGCTTACGGCACTGATTGTTATCCCCGCAAGAAGCTGGAAACCTGGATTAACATCAAAGACCTCAATGAAGCCGTTTTATTCAATATGCGCAATGCCTATCGGAACTACAATGTGGCTGTGAA
>DAOUAU010000292.1:0-6208 GCA_034433195.1 Dehalococcoidales bacterium | reverse complement strand
TCTTCAGAAGCGCTGGATTTGCCGTCACTGACCTCGAAACGCACGTTTGGGAAAGTCCCGGATTGTGACGCGGCGGGCGTCCAGCTAAAGGTGCGGGTGGCGGCATTGAAGCTGGCTCCGGCCGGTAAGTTGGAGGCCGAATAGGTTAGGGGGTCGTTATCTGCATCCGCAACCGTCAGCGTAAAGATCAGCGGTGTGCCTGAATCGACCGTTTTATTGCCGATGGTGTTCAAGACCGGCGCCCGGTTTGAGTTGACGTTTGGAAACGGACCTCCGCTTTTATTGATATTGTTGGTGATTCGCGGGTTAGTGGCGTTGATATAAACCATGTCGCTGGCAGAACCCTGCCAGTTGTTGTTATCAACTAAGGTATTAACGCATTTGGGATCATTGATGAAAATTGGTAAGGTGCACGTAATTCGGTTATTCATTATCTGTACATCATTACCTTGAATCAATCTGATACCGGCCGGAGTGGTATTGATGACATTGTCAAATATAGCGCTGGAATTACTATTTTTAACCGCTATTCCACTTGATCCGATATTGGTAATGGCATTGGAATGGATTTTGGCATTTCCAATGTCCGTGCAGTTAATGCCGACACCGACTTTGACGGCTCCACTGCCGTCTATTGTATTATTATTAATGTTGACATCTCTGACAGTAGCATTAATTGAATTGTCGGCGAGTGCTACGATGCTGC
Organism: Dehalococcoidales bacterium; assembly: GCA_034433195.1. Classification (GTDB taxonomy): domain Bacteria; phylum Chloroflexota; class Dehalococcoidia; order Dehalococcoidales; family UBA3254; genus DATIKD01. The sequence continues at coordinate 5,502 of DAOUAU010000292.1, read as the reverse complement.
TGGCAGACACGATACTGCCCGAATACCGATTAATGATGTTGTTACTGATGTCAACGCCGGATATCATACTACCTGGACTAACGGTGTATACAGTAATCGCATGAAGATTCCAATTCTGTATTGAATTGGAATCGACAAGAACATTGCTAAGAGTTACGCCGTTTTCAGTATTATTAACAATTATCCCGGAACGAACACCGGTAATAATATTTCCTGAGATAGTCCAGTCGCTGTTCACCGTGACGCCGGTATAATCCTCATGACGTATTACGTGAGCGAAAATGCCATGGGTGGCGATGTTCTCAATGCGATTGTTAATGACTCGTATCTGATTACCACCATGGACATCGATGGCATTACCCAAACTCTGATTATAAATATGATTCCCTATAATATTTACGTGGTCGCTGCTAGGGGATATCCTGTCCCATAATCCAAGTTTCTCCGTTCCGATGCCGTATAATAAAGTATTAATGCCTATTGAACCATCATGGATGACATTGTGATTAACATCTACATATTCGGTGCCGTTGCCAATGGCAACACAAGCAAAATGATAGTTAAAAAACTGGTTATTGGTAACTTGAACGTGGCGGCTTTTTTGATTGGTTAATTTGTTGGAGCGCACTAGTATACCTCTATAAAAATCATGAAAAATATTGTTTTGTATGGTGATATTGGATGAGCCTAAAACATATATTAACCAAACATAACCACCGGAATAAAACTGTTGGACTTTAATTCCTTGTATCATGATGTTATTGGATGAATTGATATTGAAACCATCCTCGTTAGAGTTGATGACAATAACGGTCCTGCCGGTTCCACTGATCGTCAGATTTGAAATAGATGCCAGTCTGATCATGCCGTTGAAATGAAATGTGCCAGAACTCAATTGTAGATTACGATTGGAAACAATAGCTTTCTGAATTTCAACATTATCTGCGGTGCCGGTACAAATGATATCAGCCCCGGCTTTTTCGGCGGAGGGTGCATCGTAAGCGGCGATCAGTAAATTACTGATGGTAGCGGGGGAGGTTTTTAATAGCCTGGATTCGTTCGAAATTGAATAATTTGGAAAAGGTGTGGTGTTTTTGGAGAGCGGAACCCTCTGAATATCATTATTTGCCAGCGTTTTATGACCGTCAAAGCTTACTAACAAGCTGACCAGTATTACCACCATTACGATTATTCTAAGTTTCATCAAATTCCTTTTCCGTCAGTGATGATGACAAATCTTGGTTCTTTCCGCGGGGTTGTCAAGGATCAAAAATCCAAGTTGATGCCTGGCCCTCTTTCCGCATCGAGGCATATCATACCTCTCATTAATGAATTCATGCCATCACAAGACGCTATCATTCCTGATCCGGCTGATCACATAATCCTCACAGATCTGATGCAACCGGATGTGATTTGGTAAATCCAAAGGAGCGCGACCGGGGATCAAGCTGTTATCCTGCAATCGCCCCGCTGAGTGGATCTTGTCTCCATCAGGATGAAAGAGAGTGTCCAAAGCATTCTGATTTTAGCCCTGCGGATACCGGTTTTGAGTGTTTTTACCTATATGTTTATGAATCTATATCCGTTGACAGGGTATAAGCCTGACAATATAATTTAACTGCCAGGCAATGCCGGCCGGCTTTTTCTGAATACGGATTGACCGCATGGTCAAAGAGTCCGTGTCAGAGTATTGTCCGGGTCAATGTAATAAATTGTAATTATGTATTTACATTTTCCGGGCAAATGTAACATCCTGTTTGCCGGGAATATGCTACAATGAAATAAATATGTCAGGCAGATATGAAATCGCCATTAATAACGAGTCTGCCTGTAAGGAGTGGAAACCAGAACATGATACAAATGGCCGGGGTTCAAATTGATGAAGAAAGCACCAAAGCGATACTGGATGTGGTCAGGTCCGGGCAAATTGCCCAGGGGCCAAAGGTTGAAGAATTTGAAAAAGTCTTTGCCGCCTATATCGGCGCCAAATATGCCGTCACCGTCAACAGCGGTACGGCCGCTCTGCACCTGGCGCTGATGGCAGCCGGGATCGGCCCGGGCGATGAAGTCATCACCACCTCATTCAGTTTTATTGCTACCGCCAATTGCTGTTTGTTTGTGGGAGCCAAACCGGTCTTTGCCGATATTGATGACAAGACCTTTAACATCTCGCCGGCATTAATTGAAAAGCAGATCACCGCTAAAACCAAAGCCGTTATCATCGTTGATCTTTACGGTCAGGCCTGTGATATGGATGAAATCATCGCCATCTGCCAGAAGCATAAGCTGGTATTGATTGAGGATGCCTGCCAGGCGCACGGCGCGGAATATAAAGGCCGCAAAGTGGGTTCTTACGGGATTGGCTGCTTTTCCTTTTACCCAACTAAAAATATGACCACCGGCGAAGGCGGCATGATTACCACCAATGATGCAGAAATCATGCGCAAAGCCAAATTGGCCAGACAGCACGGGCAGAGCCAGAGGTATGTGCATGATGTGCTGGGTTATAACTTCCGCATGACGGATATTGCCGCCGCCCTGGGCATCTGCCAGTTGAAAAAGCTGGACAGCGCCAACGCCCGCAGGATCAAAAACGCCGCCTTTCTGACCGGAGTGATCAAACAGATTAAAGGCCTGGTTCCGCCCTTCATCGGGCCAGACCGCAACCATGTTTTTCACCAGTATACCATCAAAGTACTGCCGGAATACAAGTATTCACGTGAAGAATTTCAAAAGAAGCTGGTTGAGAAAGGAGTCAATACCATTATCTATTACCCTACCCCCATTCATCAGCAGCATTTTTATAAAGACCTGGGATATAGTGTTGTTTTACCGGTAACCGAAGCCATGTCCAAACAGGTCATATCCTTACCGGTGCATCCCGGAGTCACTGACGCGGACTTGAAAACCATCGGAGAGGCTTTGAAGGAGATATCGAAATAAGATGCCTAAAAATGTTAACCAGTGCGGTACGGTCAAATTGGGTAAAGATTGCACCATCCAGGATAATGTGATACTGGGAAATGCTGAGGACGGGGTAGTGGAAATTGGTGATAACGCTACCATCCGCGCCGGAACCATCGTCTATTCCAAAGTCAAAATCGGCAAAGGCTTCCGGACCGGGCATTTTGCCATGATCAGAGAAAACAGCATCATCGGGGATAACTGCCTGGTGGGCACCAATTCCGTGGTGGACGGCAGCTGCACCATCGGCAATAATGTCAGCATCCAGACCGCCGCCTATATCACCACCGGAACGGTCATTGAAGATAATGTCTTCATCGGACCGAGAGTTTGCACCACTAATGACAAATACATGTTTTACGGGGCCAAACTGACGGCGCCAACCATCAGGAAAGGGGCCAGGGTGGGAGCTAATTCCACTATTCTTCCGGGCATTGTGATTGGAGAAGGCGCTATCATCGGCTCAGGCGCGGTGGTGGTCAAAGACGTGCCAGCCAACGCGGTGGTAGTCGGTAATCCGGGGAAAATAATAAAAATGCGGGAACCCAAGAAATATGGCGAATAAAATTGCGGTAATTGGTATGGGATACGTCGGCATTCCGGCGGCTGTCTTGCTGGCCAATGCCGGACATGATGTGACCGGTATTCAGAGAAGATCAAAACGTTCCGGATGGAAAATAGACTGGCTGAATGAAGGCCGCTGCCCGATCGGCAACGAACCGGAATTACCTGAAATGCTGGAAAAGGTGGTTAAAGCCGGTAAGTTCCGGGTGGCGGATAATTATGCTGTTCTGAAAGAGACTGATTTCATACTGATTGATGTGCAGACCCCGACGGATGAAAAGCATATTCCGCAATATGAATCGCTGAAAGAAGTCAGTCATCAGATCGGTAAACTGCTGCGTCCGGGACAAATAGTGATCATTGAATCAACCGTGGCGCCGGGAACCACCGAGTTTTTGGTCAAACCGATTCTGGAGGCAGAATCCGGATTAACAGCCGGTCTGCCGGCCGGTTTTGGCCTGAGTTTTTCCTATGAAAGAGTGATGGTGGGACGGTTAATCCATAATATCCGGGAATACCCCAAAATTGTCGGCGGGATAGATCAGGAGAGCACGCGGCGGGCTATGGAGATGTACCGCACCATCGTCAAAGGCGGGGTGCATGGGACTGACATCATGACCGCTGAAGTGGCCAAGACGGTAGAAAATGCCTACCGTGATGTGCAGATAGCTTTTTCGAACGAAGTGGCATTGTTATGCGAATCACTGGGCATTGATGTTTATGACGTGCGCAAGTTCGTCAACGGACTGCCCAATGATCCATCGGTACCGCATGCCAACCCGGTCAGGAATATGCACTTTCCCGGAGCGGGGGTGGGCGGCCACTGTTTGCCCAAAGACACCTGGCTTTTAATGCACGGTTACAATGAGTATGCCCAATCCAGGAACCGCTATCCGTCATCCATCCTGACTGACGCCCGGTATTTGAACGACTGGATGCCGGTACACATGGTTGACCTGCTGGAGGCAGCCTTGACGGCCGCCGGGAAAAAAATCAAGGGGGCCAGAGTGGGAGTGCTGGGGTATGCCTTTCTGGAGAACTCGGATGATGCCCGTAATACACCGGCCACGGCTTTCTTGAAGGAATTGGACCAACGGGGAGCGCAATACCAAATTCATGACCCGTATGTTAAAGACGCTGAAGATGTGGAGATCATAGCCGATCTGGAAACCGCTTTGAAGGGCTGTGATGCCGTGGTGCTGATGACCAAACATGATGTTTATCAAGCCATCTCTCCGGCAGTCCTGGGAAACTGGCTGGAAACCAAAATCATGGTTGACGGCCGGAATTTGTTTGATCCCGGGAGTTTTATCCGGGCCGGTTTTATCTACCGGGGGGTAGACAAAGGGGATTACAACCGTTAGAAAATAAGGAGACTGGTAGTATGCTTAAAGTAGGTGTAGTAGGATCAGGCGCCATGGGACAGCACCATGCGCGTTTGTATTCCGAACTGGACTGCCAACTGGTGGGAGTGGCGGATGCCAGCCTTGACCGGGCCAAAGAAATCGGTTCCAAATTTAGAATTCCGTATTATCAGGATTATCACCAGTTATTAAAGCAAGTTGACGCGGTCAGCATCGCGGTGCCTACCACACTGCATCATGCGGTGGCTGTGGATTTTCTGAATGCCGGCGTTCACTGCCTGGTGGAAAAACCCATCGCTTTCAGCGTGGAAGAAGCTGATGACATGATTGCAGCCGCTGAACGGAACGGGGTCAAGCTGGCAGTCGGGCATATCGAGCGTTTCAATCCGGCCGTCACCAGGCTGAAGCAGATACTGGAAGCCGGCACACTGGGCCAGCTTTTAACCATCACTACCCGCCGCGTGGGGCCATTTGTGCCGCGCATCCGGGACGTTGGTGTGGTGATTGACAGCGCTACTCATGACATCGGAGTGGTGAAATATTTGATCGGCCAGGACCCGCTCAGTGTATTCTCCAGAGTTGGCAGTATGAAGCACCCCAAAGAAGACCA
>DAOUAU010000291.1:0-2444 GCA_034433195.1 Dehalococcoidales bacterium | reverse complement strand
GTTGTAAGGAGGAACATGATGACGTATATGCAGCAGACCAGGAACTTACGCGACTTTGGAAAAAGACTTAATCTTCACCGTGAATCAGCCGGCATCAGTCGTAATGATTTGGCTAACCAGGTAGACGTTTCTCAAGAGCATATCTGGCGTTTGGAAAATGGATTTCGCGGTTGCAGTCGTGATTTGGCTATCATCATCGGTCAGGCACTAAATCTGAATATTGAAAAAATCAACGAACTATTATTATTGGCCGGACACCGGCCAATGCTCAAAAAAGGCGGATATTCAGGGAGCTAGATCATTAATCAGGAATAACAGTTTACATAAATATCTTTTTAAGTGTGGTGATTGTAAATTTAGCGCGCACTTATTAAGGAGAAGAATCAAGTGGAGAATTTGCCCGAATCAATTACAGCATTGTCCCTATATCACGGTTTTGTAAAATCGGCAGGGTATGATCAGGGCTGGATGTTCGATAATTCGATGGGCCCTAATCCGCTGTGGATGTTAGAATGGCTGACCCGGGATATGAGCATAACTCAGAATATGGTGGTTTTGGATATGGGCTGTGGCAAGGCTTTGACCAGTATATTTTTGGCCAAAGAATTCGGTTGTACGGTATTTGCCAATGATCTGTGGATTTCTGCAGATGAGAACTTGCAACGGATCACCGCGGCTGCGATGGAGAAGAAAGTATTTCCGATTCATGCTGAGGCGCACGCGCTGCCTTATGCCAGAGGTCAGTTCGATGCCATTATTTGTATCGATTCATATCAATACTATGGAACGGACGACATGTACCTGCCCTATTTCCTGGATTTCCTCAAACCTGGAGGTCAGATCGGGATTGTGATTCCCGGTTGGACCAGAGAACTGGCGGGAGCTAAGCCGTATAATCCTGAGAAATATCAGGCTCACGAGTTTTCTTGCTTTCACACCAAAGAATGGTGGCGGGAGCACTGGTATAAATCCGCCATGGTTGAGATAGAAAAATGTGATCACCTTGAAAACGGTCATGAGATCTGGCTGGATTCTGCTAAGGCCATGTATCAGACCAAAAAGATTCTAAGAGAAGAGGATGGTAGTACATTGGAAAAAATAAAAACAGAATTGGATTTTTGGAGCGGAGACATCAGTTTTCTGGAGGGAGATACAAATAACTTCGCGGCTCTGATCAGGATTATCAGCAGAAAAGTAACTTGAACCAGCTTCCGAAGAATGTATTTTGAACGGCCGGTGTTACTCAAATTGGCGAAATTAAAACCCCCGTAATGCCGGGCTGCATGTTCCGCTTCAGAAATTGAGAATTCAAAGCAGGTTTGGGAAATCATACTAATTTCAATATTATCAACACAATTGACGCTCAAGGAGTAACGAACCATTTTTCTTCAGAAACACACACCTGTTAAAATGCGGGCGAGCGAATGATGACTGAAGTGTTCCAGAAGTTGATTGAGGATTGTAAGAACCAGATTGGATCTTACCATTCAAGAATGTCTTCCACCTTGAAACGGACCTTCAAGGCCGAGTTGTCAAAGCTGTTTACCAGTTAGATCCAGGTGGTCGGTACAAGCCAGGCATGTTATATACCGACGCTTAAGTTCCTGGGCTGGTTGGTTCCGATCAGGGGGATTGTCAAAGCGCGTTTTACCCCGATGACCTGACAGCCACTGGTTACTCCTGCTAAAATGCGTTGGTATTCTTCAAGGGTTTTACCGGCGGCCCTGATTACCACCAATCCGGGAACTTCTCCATAGTGAGGCTTGTCATCTGCTATCAACGCGTGGCTACATCGTAAGGAGTAGCACTAATCAATTCAGTAATATTTTTCCCATCCGGCAAAAACCCAAGCCTCCGTAATACCTATGGCAGAATCTTCGGTTCAAACTTGAAGGTGGCGAATAAATCGTCCATGGTTTCGGCCCGTTTGATCAGTTCTATACTGCCATCAGTGCGTAGAAGTAGTTGTTGTACGCGCAGCCAGCCGTTGTAGTTGGAGGTCATGGCCGGGCTGTGAGCTCCGGTGTCATGCTGCACCATGATGTCTCCGATCTGAGTTCTGGGTAATGAACGCTGTTTGGCGAATTTGTCATTGTTCTCACACAACGGTCCCACTACGTCCACCATCTCTTCCGGACCACTTTTGGGCTCGCCGTACTTATCCAGAATGCTGATCTGATGATAAGCGCTCTCATACATAGCTGGACGGGGATTGGCCGCCATGGTCGAGGTATCCACACCGATGTATTCACGGTATTTGCTCATGCGGTTAATGACGCTGGCCACCAGAACGCCGTGTGGTCCAGTCATATAACGCCCGCATTCCATGAATAATTTGGGCGAATAGCCCATTTTACCAGAAAAATCTTTGATTAAAATCCGGGCTTCTTCAGCCAAAGCCGGCATATCAAACGCACTATCAGTCGGACGATATGGAATTCCAA
>DAOUAU010000290.1:0-2057 GCA_034433195.1 Dehalococcoidales bacterium | reverse complement strand
CTGCGGATATCAAACCAGCCAGTTTGGGGTCGATCACTACCTGTCCGGATTTAACCATGGTCAAAGTACTGAATAATTGTCCAGTCTCAGTCAAAGACTGTTTCAGTATAATACCGCATGCGGAGCGAGTACTGATAACAAAGGTCTTTAATACCGGGACATCCTCATATTTTACAATCGAAGGCAGTATTACAATCCCAAGCCCGGGATAGGTTTTACGAATTTCTGCCAGTTGCCTTAAAAACTCATGCGCTAGATTGTTAAACCCAACCAGTAAAACATCCACTGCTATCGATTTTAAAACATGGTTGAGAGCAATAATATCTCCAAATTTGCCGGTTTTAACTACTTCAAACGGACTGTGAGCATCAAAAATAGCCAAAAAGAGCTTCTGAAATATTTCTTGTTCTTCAATCCAATATAACTTGATTTTGTTACGTTTATCGCTCATACAACGATCGCTGTATTCCCGGATGATCCTATTCTTCCTTGAAAGCTGACCTGATTTCGCTGGCCATCCAACGGCTTAAATGGGCCTGTATCCTGGCAATCAATTCCCGATGTTTAAATGGTTTGGTAACATAGTCGGTGGCTTCTTCTTCAAGAGCTTTAACAATTTCATCTTCGGCAGTGTGGGCGGTTAAAACTATGATGGGAATCGATGAATGCAAACGAATTTTTTTCATTACCTCAAAACCAGAGATATCCGGCAGACCCAAATCTAAAATCAAAGCATCCGGTTTCTCGTTTTCTAACATTTCCAAACCGATCTTACCCAAATGTGAGTAGATCAAAGTAGCTTCGGGCCAATATATTTTAAAAAGGAGTTTCACAGACTCGACTACTGCCGGATCATCTTCGATCAAAAGAATCTTCGTTTTCAAATCATTCCTCTTCAAAACACTAATCTATATCTGAATCACATCAGATCATAGTTATTATTATACTGGTTTTATCCAAGTTATATATTTAGTATAAATTAAATGATTCGCTACTGCCAAAAAAACTAGATCATGAACCCGGATATCGAGCCAGTTAATATTTCCGTGTCACGAAATCCAGATTCGTCTTATCCATCCAAACAGATTTGAAAATCACCGCACCAAAGGTGGTAACATCCTCACCCTTTTAGGATTCCAGTAAAACGTCAGCATCACCAGGAGATTGATAAATCCCAAGGATCAAACTATAATTCGCAATTCTGGTCATTTCCATTTTTAAAGTACTGTACTGGCTTTGAAAAAACTGCCGGCAGCATTTTCAAGCCGCTATCAGCTATGTTAAAAGCAGTGTCTCAATTTAGTTTCTGAAACTATGCACCGGCGGGGGAATGCGCCCGCCACGGCGAATGAAATCCTGACTGGATTCAGGATTAACCGCCATAATCGGAGCGGATCCTAATAATCCCCCAAAGTCCACTTTTTGACCAACGGTTTTACCGTATACCGGAATAATTCTTACCGAAGTAGTCTTACTGTTAACCATTCCGATGGCGGCTTCATCAGCAATCATCGCAGAGATAGTCTCATCTGGAGTATCTCCGGGAACCGCAATCATATCCAATCCAACCGAGCAAACACAGGTCATGGCTTCCAGTTTGTCAATCGTGATCGCTCCTTTTTCAACCGCGGCAATCATACCGGCATCTTCACTGACAGGGATAAAAGCTCCAGATAAGCCTCCGGCATGCGAACAGGCCATCAGCCCGCCTCTTTTCACTGAATCGGTTAATAAAGCCAGTGCGGCGGTAGTGCCATGTGTGCCACAGGTCTCCAGGCCCATCTCTTCCAGAATATTAGCAATACTATCTCCAATCCGGGGTGTCGGCGCCAAAGATAAATCCACGATACCAAAATTGGCGTTCAATCTTTTCGAGGCTTCCTGGGCAACCAATTGGCCTACCCGTGTAATCTTAAAAGCCATGCGTTTAATGGCATCAGCCAGTTCATCAAATTTTTGACCTGCGGTCTTTTCTACCGCGGACCGAATGACACCCGGACCACTGATACCCACATTAATCACGCAATCACCTTCTCCTACTCCCGTAAACGCGCCCG
>DAOUAU010000289.1:0-2090 GCA_034433195.1 Dehalococcoidales bacterium | reverse complement strand
GAAGGATCGGTAATTTTCAATGTTTTAGCGGCATATTGAACAAACGGCAGCACTTTCCGTTTCATTCCCGAAACCGTCTGGGAGGAATAGCCACACGCCATACAATGAATCAAGTATGAAACCAATTCACTTTTAAGATCATTTCCCTGGGAAATTTGTGCCAAAGAACTGAAATCCTGAAGTGTCACTTGGTCTGGCAATCTCGTGAACCGAGAAGTCCCTTGGTCTAATACCATACTTTGTGGGCTACTTTGGAGGGAATCAAACTGCTTTTAGCTTCGAAGATTACAAAAAGTGGCAACGAGTGGATTTGGACCACTGACCAAGGGCTTATGAGTCCCCTGCTCTACCACTGAGCTACGTTGCCATCCTTTAATTTTATACCATATCCGGCCTTGCAGGTCAATTTGACGCATTGGATCTGTTTTCAGCAATTTTAAAGGGCAGCTCAAGCCGTTTTGGATGCGGAAAAAGGAAGATATAGATAGTCTGAATCAGTATGTCTGTCTAACCTATCCTGATGCCCGGTTTGAATTTAAAAAAATCGGCAATTAAAGCGGTAATCTCCGCCGGATTTTTCAGAGCGATTTCGAAGATGCCGCCTTCCAGAGCCACGATCCAGGCCTGCGGGTGATTTCTCTGAAGAAAATCCAGATTATAAGCCAGCGGGAATTCCCGAGAATCAGTTTTGGTGCCATAAAGATAGAAAATGGGGCATTTTATAGCCCGGGCATCTTCTGCCAATAAACTGACGAACGGTTTGTCAGTCTGCTCAACTGATTTTGAATCCGGGTGTGGTTGGCCGTAGCGGGCTCCGATATAACCGGAAATGCTGACGACATGTTCAACCAACTCCGGATAACGGGCAGCCAGATTAAAGGCGGCGGCGCCACCAAGATTAGCGCCGATCAATTTCACTTTTCCCAGCTTCATTTGCTGAATCATGGCAGCTATCAAATCTGCCTGCCGGCGAAGGGCTGCCTCGCTTTGTTGCGGGTTTTTAATTTCCGTGAGATCCACATGGTCCAGAGCCATCAGGCGATACTGGTGCTCCAGTAAAGGCATCAAGCGGTTCCAAATGCGGAAAGAACTATGAGAGCCGGGAATAAATAACACCGGTTCACCCTGGCCGGCCTCAACAAAATGGATTTTATCATGGCGGACCAGCACAAATCTGTCCCTGCCGTATCTGGCCTTACGGAAAAAGCGCTGGTTATTGACCTGCAGCGGTCTTTCTGAGCTCAAAGGTGACTCCGATTGATGGAATTAATCATTAAAATCATGCATTGAAATTAACGACTGATGGTTATTATTTGACTAAAAACCGGTTAAATAGGCTTCCAGTTTCATTTTAATTAGTTTTTGATGAATATCATAGGCTTTGACATCATCACGCAGGGCGGTGTAAAAGGTGGGCCCTGAACCAGCCAAATGCACTTCATGCGCACCGGCTTGCAAGAATTTCTGTTTGTAATCTTTCAATGTGGTAAAGTATCTCAACGCCACTTCATCAAAGACGTTATACAGGCTCAATCCGGGGGCTGCGGCGCGTCCCTCCAGCATATTGATAAAGTCCGTGGTATTCTGACCGGAAGTGTAGTGACGCACGCTCAGTTGAGCGTACATCTGTTGCGTTTTATTTTCAGGGCGCGGGATAGGCGGCATCAGAAGCACCACCGACATATGCGGCATGGGTTTCAAGGGACGGATAATTTCCCCTTTGCCTTCCATTAAAAGCGTCCCGCCATACAAGAAGAGTGAGACATCCGATCCCAGCTGCGCACTGTAGCCCAGAAGATCACGCTGAGACAATTTGAGATTCCAGAGCAGGTTGAGTCCGCGTAATAGCGCCGCGGCATCACTGCTGTCTCCACCCAGCCCTGAACTAAGCGGTATCCGTTTCTCTATCTCTATCAGTGCGCCTTGATTTCCTGCCAGGCTGTTTCTCAGCAGGTTGACGGCTTTGTTGACCAGACTTTTATTGAGTGACCATGCGGGTTGGTTGCATTTTATTTCCAATTTGGGACTGGCTGTGATTTTTATTGTATCGTAAAAAGTGAGGGTCTGCACCACACTGCGGATTTCATGAA
>DAOUAU010000288.1:0-18263 GCA_034433195.1 Dehalococcoidales bacterium | reverse complement strand
CAAACGATTGGCAAGTTCAGCACTGGAAGGCGGCAGAATGAATATAAAAATGGCCTCCGGCAGAACTCTTTTGATGTTTTGAGCTCCCTGGATATCCACCTTGATAATAACGTCCCGTCCCTGCGCCAGGGCCTCTTTGACCGGAGCCCTGGGCACACCGTAATAATTACCATAAACTTTAGCCCACTCTAACAAGGCGTTAGTCTTCAATAATTCCTGAAACTCTGTTTCCGAGATAAAATGATAATCCTTACCATCTGTTTCGCCCGGCCGTTTCTTACGAGTAGTAATGGTGGTCATAAAGAAAAATGGGTATTGACGTTCTTTCATGCGGTTTAAGATGGCATCTTTGCCAACCCCGGACGGACCGGAAACCACAACCACTAACGGTCCAGAAGGATCAGTTTTTACCAGTGGACTATGGTTCATCATTTTCCTGCTCAGGTTTGATAATAGCGCCAACGTGGCTGACACTCAGGCGCCCGGCAATAATTTCAGGCGCCCTTGATGTTAAAAAAATATTTCCGTTATCGGTAAAAATGGCGGCACGGGTTTTTCGGCCGTGAGTCATATCAATAAGGACTCCTTTGGCAATTGCCTCTTTGATGGAACGTTTGATATTAGTGGAAGTAGGTGAAGCGATGGCGACGATACGATTGACAGCCAGAAAATTATCGAAACCAATATGAACCAATTCTATGGACATTTTCTTTCCCCTTATAACAAATATTCACTCAAAAACTAGCGGTCTGGCGTTTGTTAAAGACAACGCATCCCATTGTTATCTGAAATAATCCCGAATGCAATATATTTTAATACTTATCACGTATGCTTAGCAACTATTTCAGCTTGATTGCGCATGTTTGAAACAATTCTGATAATCATAAAAATAATCAATCATCAATAAAACCGAATTGTAGAATCCAGCCAATTTATGAATACTTGACAAACAGCCATCTTTTTTAACAACTTGAAATTGGCACGTAAAAATGGCAAGACAGGCAATGATGATTCGCGATTTTTGTAAAATATCACTAATTGAGAGATAATTTAACAGGATCTGCAAAATGGAAATTGCATGAACGGTAAGCTCATGACCGGAATAATCTCAAGGTTAGTATGAAGTTAGATAAAAACTGGCGACCGAAGATCGGCGATAAGATATTTCATCCTAAAAGAATTCGCGGATTAAGACTCAAAAGAGTACTCGGCGTAGCGGCTGTTTTTAGCGCCGGCTACGGCAACGTGGGATCATCAATTTATTATGCCCTGGGAATTGTCGCCATGGCCGCCATGGGAGCAACTCCCTTTGCTCTCGGTATAGCCGGAATTCTATTTGTGTTTACCGCTCTGACCTATGCTGAGGGAACATCGATGATGCCTGAAGCCGGAGGCTCTGCGCGTTTTGCCATGCGCGGTTTTAACCGGAGTTTTGGGTTCGCAGCCGGTTGGGCGCTGCTGTTAAGTTATATTGCCACTATTTCAATGTCATCATTTACCATTCCACCATATTTGGGTCTTTTCTGGGAACCCCTCAAAGACTCTCCGCAAATCTGCACCTTGGCCGCCATGGGTATTATCCTTTTTTTGATGTTTGTTAATGTGGTGGGTGTCAAAGAAACTTCAGTAATCAACATTGGCGCTGCCATTCTTGATATCACTACTCAGATAACCCTGGTCATCATCGGATTCATTTTTCTCTTCGAACCGTCATTGCTGTTTCACCGTATCGTGGATAACTGGCCTACTCCTCAAAATTTTATTTTGGGAATTGCCCTGGCCTCTATTGCCTACACCGGTATTGAAACAGCCTCTCAAATGGCAGAAGAGACGCGCAAACCGGAAAAGCGGGTCCCGCGGGCCATTATCATGATGATATTCGCGGTATTGGCGATTTTTTCCGGCATTTCGCTGGTCTCTTTTCTGGCCATGACTCCTCAGGAATTAAGCACTACCTGGGCCAGAGATCCGGTGGCCGGCATAGCAGCCAATGTCCCCATTTATTTTCTGGCTGAAGTTCTGAAGCCTTTGATAGCCGTTTTAGCCGGAACCATTCTGCTGATCGCCACCAACGCCGGATTGATCGGAATTTCCCGGTTAAGCTACTCTCTTTCGAAATACGGATTGACTCCCAAAATATTGAGTAAGATCCATCCCCGTTTTCAAACACCTTTCCTTTCAATCATTCTTTTTGGGCTGATCGGCATGATAATATTAATTCCAGGATTTTTCGCTTCCCACGTTTTTGAAAACGTCGGTGCTCTCTATGCCTTCGGCTCCCTGTTAGCTTTTATGTTCTCACATGCATCTATTATCAGCATGAGAATCCGGGAACCCAATCTGGCGCGGCCTTTTAAACTGGCCGGAAATATCCGCATTAAAGGCAGGGATATACCGGTTACCGCTGTTCTGGGATTAATAGCCACAACGATGATCTGGATAGTAATCAGTGTCACGCAACCCTACTCACGTTGGGTGGGAATCTCCTGGATGATTCTGGGAATGTTACTTTATTGGGCATACTCTCGCGGTAAATCCCGACCTAAAAACTAAAACACGACCGTCCCGATTGATTGTCAATATTTCTTTCATCTTGACAATATGCCTGAACAATTAACCGGTGACATTATCATAGAACATTAACAGTTTGGTGAATGAATATTGATAAATGACGCCCAAAAAGATTATAATACAGCAATACTTATGAGAGACCCTAACAAGAGATTGGTATTCCGCCGGATTCTGGTACCGGTAACCGGCACTGATGCCGATGATGAAACCATGCATATGGCTTGCTGGATCGCCAAAAGGGATAAATCCAGGTTATATGCAATGCATGTTATTACCATTAAGCGTTCACTGCCTCTGGAAGCTGAGATAGAGACGGAAACCCGGCGGGCGGAAGAATTATTGGACCGCATGACAAAAATTGCTGAGGAAGCCGATATACAACTGGAAACTGATCTGCTTCAGGCCCGGGAAGTGGCTCCAACCATCATTGATATAGCCGTTGATCGTAGAATTGACTTGATTATCATTGGGGTAAAATATACACGGCGTTTCGGGCAGTTTAGCCTGGGCAGTATTGTTCCGTATATTTTGAAAAATACTCCCTGCCAGGTTATGCTGTATTCGCAATACAGTCAAGCGCAGGTATTAACATGAAGATTCTGATTATGGGTTGCGGAAGAACCGGTGCCCAACTGGCAACCATGTTGGATGCTGATGGTCACCAGACCACCATCCTTGATATCAACGATCTAAGCTTTCGCCGTCTGCCGCCAGGTTTCAAGGGCACCGCTCTGGTCGGTGACGGTACCAGCGATGATACCTTAATTAAAGCCGGCATCAAAGAAATGGATGCTTTTGTAGCCGTCACCCAGGGTGACAACCGCAACATCATGGCCGCCCAAATCGTCCGCCATATTTTCAAGGTCCCCAGAGTATTGCTTCGCATATACGATCCACTGCGCCGGGAGTTATACACCAAATTGGGATTTGAGACTTTTAGTCCAACCATCATATTTGCCCAGCTATTAAAAGACAATTTGGTGAAACGAGGATAAACCAATGTATATGATCGTCATCGGCGGCGGAAAAATAGGTTTTCACCTCGGAAAGGCGCTCCTGTCCGAAGGTCATGAAATTTTGATTATTGAGAAGGACCGCAACCGTATCGAGTTCATTACCAATGAATTGGGCAGTATCTGCATGAACGGCGACGGCTGCGAGGTCTCCACTCTGGGCGAAGCTGGGGCTGCCCGGGCGGATATGTTGATTGCGGTTACCGGTGATGATGAAGACAACCTGACCTCCTGTCAGGTGGCAAAATTGGTGTATAAAGTACCACGCACTATCGCCCGCATAAATAATCCCCTGCACGAAAAACTTTTTAAAATGCTGGGTGTGGATATCACCGTAAGCAGCACCAACATCATTATGGAAAGCATCCAGCAAGAAGTTCCAACGCACATTCTGACTCACCTCATGACATTACAGGACCAGGGTCTGACGGTAGTTGAAATCCGCATTCCTGCCAACGCTAAATGTATCGGTAAAAAAATCAAGAACCTTTCTCTTCCCACCGGCAGCATGTTAATACTGGTGCTAAGACGGGGTGAGGAGCCTCAGATGACCACTCCCGATACCGTAATTCAGATTGGTGATCAGATAATCGCTTTAACTCCTACTGTAAATGAAGAAGATCTCAAAAAGGCCTTAATAAGGTTATCCGGTTAAACCCTAATATCCGAGAGTCAAAACAAGAGAAATCAAGGCAATAATCAAGGCTTGAAACTACACTCCTCAGATAAAAATACCAGGTGTCAGGGTATCCAGTGACTGGCCATGATTGATGATTTTTGTTAGAACCCATGTTGGGACTATCTTAAAACGGGGATTATTGATTTTAGTTTAATTCCAACCAAACCCCGGAGGCTCTGATGACACCCGATCAGATGAACAGGTTATGGTTACTGGCTACCGGCCTTCTCATCCTCATCATCATCACCAGCAGTGTGGTTATTCTTACCCAACGCCATGACGGAAAATTATTAGCTATTATTCCCCCTCAAAATACACCCTACTCCGGGCAAATTTACATTGGCGGCGCGGTAAACCGGCCCGGAGCATATGACTTTGGACCGGATGACTCTCTGGGCAGCCTGATCGAAGCCTCCGGAGGAGTACAAGCTGACGCGGATTTGGCCGCCTTGCAACTATATATTCCAACAAACTCCATTTCAACGGATTTTCAGAAGATAGACATCAACCGGGCTGAGGTTTGGCTGCTGTTAGCCCTGCCCGGCATCGGTGAAATCAAATCTCAAGCAATAGTGGATTACCGCCAGAAAATCGGGCATTTTAAGAACATTGAGCAACTGATTGAGGTACCCGGCATAACCAGCAGCGTTTTTGAAAAAATCAAGGACCTTATTACCATTGCTGACTGATGGGAAAACCGCATGCTTCTGATTTCAATTTGCACAGCCTGGGTGGCGGGTATCTTTGTCGGCACCTATCTGCATCTGCACTGGCTCTGGATGCTTTCTGGAATATTGCCGATAGGATTATGTTTTGTATTTAAAACACAGCGCCGGAACCTGCTAATAGTGGCGCTGGCTGTGGTTGCTTTCTGCGGCGGGTCAGCCTACTACCCGGCCTGGTTGCCGCAAGATACCATCAATGCGGCGGAATATCCACAAAAACAGCTTGCCCTAAAAGGGTTCATCAGCGCAGTTCCGGAAATCAAGGATACCACTACCCATCTCGAACTAACAGTACAGGATATCAATGATCAACCAGCTACAGGCCGGGTCTTGCTGTTTGTCCCGCGTTATCCTGAATACCGTTATGGTGATTTACTTCTGGTTAAAGGAAGACTGTCTCCCGCTCCGCAATTTGCCGGATTTGATTACCAGGCCTACCTGGCCAGACAGGGCATTCATGCCACCATGTTGTCGCCCAATATACAGGTATTACAACAGCGTTCCGGCTTTTCCCTGTTAGCCTGGATTTATACCTTCCGTCAAAATTTGTCTGATTCACTGGCTGCCGCCTTGCCTGAGCCCCAGGCCGGACTGGCCCAGGGGATTTTACTGGGAATCCGCAGTTCCATCTCCCCGCAACTCCAAAATGACCTCTCAATTACCGGCACTGCTCATCTGATCGCTATTTCCGGAATTAATTTGACCATTATCGCGGGGATGATAGTAGCGCTGGGCATCAGATTCCTGGGACGGCGTCATTATTATTACATCTGGATCGCTCTGACTATCATCTGGTTTTACACCATATTGGCCGGATTTCAGGCTCCTGTCATACGCAGTGCAATCATGGCATCAGTGTTTCTGCTGGCTGAATTGCTGGGACGTCAGAAATTGGCCATCCCGGCGCTGGTCTTGAGTGCGGCTATTATGGTAGGGCTGAGCCCCAATGTTTTATGGAGCGTGTCTTTTCAGCTCAGTTTTCTGGCTATGACCGGACTGATTCTGATTGCACCATTATTCCAGGATTCGGCCCGCAACTTTGTTTCCCGGCATTGGGGCGAAGATGGCTGGGCAGCCAGAGTACTATTACCCGTTACGGATAGCTTCAGCGTCAGTCTCGGATCGGTCATCGCCATCTGGCCGATTGTAGCTTACAATTTTGGAGTGGTTTCTTTCATAGGTCCGTTAGCCACTTTTCTGATTGCACCCGCTATGACTCCTATCATTATGTCAAGTGCTTTAACCGCCTTCACTGGATTGGTGAGTGCACCGGTAGCTCAGGCAATCGGCTGGTTAAGCTGGTTGTTTCTCTCTTATATGCACGTGATGATCAATATGTTTGCTTCACTGCCTTTAATTGCGCTGCAAACCGGAACCGTTCACCTGAACTGGGTCAAGCTGTACTACGTTCTGTTAACTCTGGCATTTGCTATCAAATCCAATACCCAGAAATTATTGACGGTGTGGTCTTATCTGAAAAACCGTTTATCTTCGTTCCCGGCAGTATATTTTCGTACCCCTAAAAAGTACTCCATGGTTCCTCTGCTGATCATGGCATTTCTGACGTCAAGCATGGCCGTCACCCTTCCCGATTCCCGCCTGCATGTCAGCTTTTTAGATGTGGGTGAAGGAGACGCCATATTAATACAGGCCGCTGGACAAACCGTCCTGGTAGACGGCGGAGACAGACCACAAGCGGTCATTCGCCAATTAAGTAAAAAAATGCCTTTTTGGAACCGCAATATCGATCTGATAGTGTTAACCCATCCGCACCAGGATCATATCAGCGGACTTGTCGAAGTATTAAAACGTTATCGTGTCCAACAAGTGATGGCGCCCAATGTGGAAACCGAAAACCCGCTGTTTTTGAAGTGGCTTTCGCTGATTAAATCCAATGATGTGAAATTAACCTATGCCCAAAGGGGACAAAAAATGATCCTGAAAAACGAAGCAACTATTGAAATTCTGAATCCACCTCAAAACAATCGCTCCAACCAAAAAGAGGATTTTGACAGGAATGGCATTGTTTTAAAAATTCAGTTGGGCCAACATAGCTTTTTGCTAACCGCGGATATTGACCAGGAAACTGAACTTGGCTTATTAAATGCCCGTGCTGAAGTCAGATGTACGGTCTTGAAAGTGGCTCATCACGGCTCCGGCGGTTCAACGTCAGATGATTTCTTATTCGCCGCACAACCTCAATTCGTGGTGATTTCGAGCGGTGCGGGCAACCCCTTCGGACATCCTGCACCTGAGGTTTTGCACAGGCTGAACAACCGGACAGTGTACCGTACTGATGTGTCCGGCACAATTGAATTTGTTACAGACGGGAAAAAGATGTGGGTCAAGCAATCCAACTGAACAGGCCGGTTAGCTCTGAGATTATGCTTGAGCTCCTAATTTCCCGGCCGTTTCAGCCTCACTCAACCCTTCGATTTGAACATTTTTGTGGTCACTGCTGTGTCCCTCAGCATTGTGATACACTTTAACTGAAATTCTGATCGTCAACGCTCTCTTTAAAAACAGCCGCTATCTGGACTCAGCATCCGGATTTTCGGAGGCTGGTTCTGGCACTTGCCCTATTCAATTTCGCTTTATTTTATCTGTCAGGTCTTATATAATCAATCGTAAGGACCATTAACCGGCAGGTCCGTAAATAAGCAATCTGAACAAGGCAGCGTGAATGGCTTTATCCTTTGAGATAGGCGCAATCCGTCCTCCCAGTGAGTCTAACTCATTGCTCATACGTTGTACCCGCGGCTGTCCATGGAACAGGTGCAAGTTTTGCAATTCTTACCGGAACGTCCCCTTTGAAATGCGCCCACTGGAAGAGATTATGCATGATATCGCAGTGGCTAAAATGCTGCGCGATAGAATCATGGAAATCACCATCAAAGCCGGGCATTCCGTCGGTATGCAAAAAGTGGTGGGGATGGTCCTCAAAGATCCGCCCAATGAGTCCTTCCGAAATGTTGCCATGTGGATATTGGGCGGAGGTGAGAATATTTTCTTACAGGACGCCAACAGCCTGGTGATGAAGACTGAAGACCTGGGACAGGTACTGGTTACCCTGAAAACGGCCTTTCCGAAAGTGAAACGCATCACCAGCTATGCCCGTTCACTCAGTCTGGCTAAAAAGAAAACACTGGAACTGATTCAATTGCGGCAAGCCGGGCTGTCACGCCTGCATGTCGGCCTGGAATCCGGCCATGACCCTGTCCTAAAAATCATGAATAAGGGCGAGACGGCTGAGCAGCATATCAAAGGCGGGCGCCAGGTTGTAGAATCCGGAATTTCATTGTCCGAGTATGTTATTTTAGGTTTGGGCGGGAGTGAATTATCCATCCCGCACGCTATTGAAACCGCCAGGGTGCTGAATGAGATTAACCCGGAATATATCCGCATGCGCACTTTAACGGTGAACAATAAGGTGCCACTTTTTGTAGACATTGCCGCTAATAAATTTTTACGTGCCAGCGACACAGAGATCATACGCGAAGAGCGGATATTTATCGATAACCTGAAAGTCACGTCTCACTTTATCAGCGACCATATATCTAATTTACTGCCTGAGTTGGAAGGCAAACTGCCCGAAGATAAAAACCGATTGCTGGCGGTCCTGGATGATTTCGAAGGGTTGTCTTTACATGATAAAGATAATTTCATGGTAGGCAGACGAGTGGGCATGTATAAAACACTGGAAGATATGCAGGATACACAACGTTATGAAGTGGTGGAACAGATCAAAGCCAAATTGACCAAAAATGCCAGGAAGTTAGACCCGCGGATTATCTTCTCTCTGATGGAAGAGTTTATCTGACAGAGTTCCCCGGGCTTTAGCGGCCAAGAATGTGGCCGCGATTTGAAAGTCCTGCTTTGATATCTTTATACTAAAAGCAGGAAACGCCAACAATAGCGGCGGACAGACGGCAATAAACCGGCATTTACCACAGGCAGAACAAATCAGGATTGATATGAACAAATTAGAGCAGGAAATTGGGGTACTGTTAAAGGAACGCGGACTCTGGTTATGCACCGTGGAGTCTGCCACAGGCGGCTTGATTTCATCCTTGATAACCGATGTTCCGGGAAGCTCGGAATATTTCCAGGGGGGCATCGTGGCTTACAGCAACGAAGCAAAGATCAAGCTCCTGGGAGTGAAAAGAGAGACTCTGGATAAATATGGTGCTGTGAGTTCTCAGGTGGCGGAAGAGATGGCCCGGGGGGGGTGTAAAGCGCTGAATGCAGATATCTGTCTGGCCGATACCGGTATCGCTGGCCCCACCGGAGCCACGGTAAACAAACCATTGGGTCTTTTTTACTTCGGCCTTTCTTATAAAAGCCAGAATATGAACCGTAAGCATATCTTCAGCGGCCACCGCCAGGAAAACAAGACCGCCGCTGCCGTCACCGCTCTGACCTGGCTGAAGGAGTATTTGACCGGGTTGGACCGCCAGAAAGGTGAAGCGGTAGTTTACAAAGTGCAACCGGTAGTAACCTGTTTTTTGGAATCTAATGACCGCATCCTGGTGCTGCGGCGCAGCACTCAAGTGGGCACCTACCAGGGATTATGGGGAGGGGTCAGCGGCTACATCGACAGCGCTACTCCCGACCGACAGGCAGCCAGGGAGATCCGCGAAGAGACCGGGTTGGCCATTAAGGATATCCGGCTGATCGTGCGCGGGCAACCTATTGAAGTATTGGATAAAAAACTTAAAACTAAATGGGAAGTATACCCCTATTTATTCAAGGTTATCAACAAGGACAGCATCAAGTTTGATTGGGAACAGCAAGAAACCAAATGGATTACTCCCGCAGAAATAGACAGCCTGGAGACCGTGCCAAAACTGAAAGAAACTCTGGAGTCTCTGCTGGAGGCTAGAAAATGAAATTAAAATATCCCGCATTTATGGCAACAATATGCGCGCTGGCGGTTATCCCGGTGATATTGGCCGCCTGCAGCGGCAAAATCATTACTAACCTGCCCGAACCGGAATATGCCGGAGCAATTACCGAAAATCTGCTGCTGGCCATCAATGCCGGCGATTATCACACTTTTATCCGGGATTTTGACGAATCCATGCTGAAAGCAGTTAGTGCTGAAAATTTCAAGACGCAATTCATCGCTGGTATCCAGGGGAAAATCGGTGATTATTCAGCCGGTTCAAAACGCTTCTTTCAGGCCAGCAGTCAAGCTCAATACACCACCGTAGTCTATTATTCCGCTTATTCCGGAGACACGGGAGCCGTATTGGTACAGATCAGCTTTAAAATGGTGGCGGGCAAACCTCTGGTTTCAGGAATCTATTTTAACTCACCTAAGCTCAGAGGCTAGGTTTTCAATATATGCCGGAACATCTTTCTGATTCACCAGACCGTTCTCAGTGATAATTCCGGTGACATACTTGATTGGAGTAAGATCAAAGTAGGGGTTTCTAACCGTCACTCCCTCGGGCAGTATTCCGGGAGCGGCCAGTTCGTTGGGATTTTTATCTTCATATTCAATTTCTGAACTATTCATGCGGGGATCAAATTTGGCATTCTCGCACAGTACGTACAAAGGCACCCCGGCGTGAAAAGCAGCCAGAGCCAATAAATAGGTGCCGATACCATTGACCACTCCTCCATCACTGCAAATACGGTCCGCCCCAATCATGATTTTCCCGGCCTGCGGAACATACAGACCCATCGCTGTGTCATCAATATAAGTAATTTGAATTCCGGCATAAACGAATTCCCAGGCTGCCCGCTGGCCTACATGGTTGACTCCGGAACGAGTCACAACGACCTGAATGCCGTTTTTTTCAAAGGCTTTTTTCAAAGCAGAGGCTACAGTTGAACTATAGCTGTGAGTCATGATAATTTCTTTTTTTTCAATCAGTTCAGTGGCATATCCGGCAATTTTAACGGCCGCATTGATTGATGACTGGATTAGCTCATCCGCCAGGGTTTCCGCCACCGCTTTTAAGACTGCGGTACTGCTCCCTTTATAATCAGCCAAACCGGCTTTTAACCGTTTCAGCATGTAATAAACGGGAGCCATGGCCGGATGGATAGAAATCAAACGGGTGCTGATTTCATTAATTTGAGATAGAAACTGTTCCGGATCGATATCCTGCATGCGGGAAGAAGCCAGTTTGATGGTATCCAGAGATTGTCTGGCTAACTCACTGGCGCCGTGAGTATTATCATCTTTGATATCGGAAATTCGCTCCTGAATACAAAGTTCAATGCTCATGTTCCAATTGTACCAACCCATACGATAAAGGTCAAAGGGGTACGAGTTCTTGTTTTCAAGCTTCAAGTCAAGCGTTTTAAGCTTGTGGAAAGATGCTGGGGTAAGAAAAGACCGCCCTGAGCCCGAATTGTGCGGGCATAATAATATTGCGTCAGTCTTGACCGGCAGTTTAAGTATGGAGTGCGAAAATATCTTTGCCATGTTAAGATAAGAGTACTGATATTGACTCCCAAAAGGAATACCGGCATGGGTACTGAACTGGACCTGCACCGCTTAACGGTAGATGAAGCCATACCCAGGATAGACGATTTCTTGAATGACATCTACAGTGCCGGTTTGCATTATGCCCGCATCATCCACGGCAAAGGCACCGGAGTGCTGCGCCAGGAAGTGGGAAGATACCTGTCAACTCATCCTCTGGTAAAATCCTACCACGCGGCTGACCGTTATGGCGGAGGAATTGGAGCGACCGAGGTAGAGCTGGTATCGAAATAGCCCCGGATTCAGATCTTCAAGTTTCCAGTTACAAGTCGCTTCATCCATCAGGTTACGCTCTCACCAAACTCTTTTGCCAGGCGATCCTCTAAACTTTAATCATCTACCGCGGTGAAAAAGGAGGAAAGACTGTTTGCACACTCGGCCTTCCTCTCACATTCGGAGAGAAGGAAGGTTCGGATTGCTGAAAACCGGTAAAGTTGCTTTTAGCCTGTGTAATTGGTATAATTTTACACGTGCTGCCGAGGTAGCTCAGTAGGTAGAGCAGCGGACTGAAAATCCGCGTGTCGCCAGTCCGATTCTGGCCCTCGGCACCATTTTTGAGCGGAAGTAGTTCAGTGGTAGAATGCCTCCTTGCCAAGGAGGAGGTCGCGAGTTCGAGCCTCGTCTTCCGCTCCATGGACGTTTCCGGCCGAAGTGGCGAAACAGGCAGACGCGATGGTCTCAAAAACCATTGAGGGGCAACTCTCTTGTCGGTTCGACCCCGACCTTCGGCACCATCGACCGTTGCCGATTTGTGTAGTGGTAGCACAGCGGACTTTGAATCCGTTTGCCCAGGTTCGAGCCCTGGATCGGCAGCCAGCATTTTGAAAGCAGCGATGCCTCCAGGTGATATCCATCCGGGTGCTTTTCTTTCGGCCTCCTTTACAGACCTGCCCGCTCCAGGAGATATAGTCCGAGAACAATAAAGACGGCCAGTGGGATAATCACCACCCAGTTATTGACTTTAAGAAGCTGGGGAAGTGTCAAATTACCAAAACCACCCTTTTTCAGGATTCCCGCTTTCAAACCCGGATAAACCGCCGCCAGTATGGCGGAACCCAGCACTATTCCGGCCAGGCCCGCGGTGGCAGCATCAAGATACCCATTACCGATGGCCCCGGCAATGGTGCCCGGGCAATAACCCAGCAGAGCAAAACCTAAACCAAAGATTAACCCACCGACGGCGTTTTTGCCCCATGAACCAGTTTTAGGTCGAAGTTTAATCCAGCCCGCCCTGTTCATGATATACAGACCTATCATACCGGTAACTACGGCAGATAACATCACTTTTAAAACGGTAAAATCAGTAAATAGCAGCTGGCCGATGATAACATCATATTTGGTAACACCGCCTTTTTGCAGCAGGATACCAAATATGATGCCGAATAACAGTCCCCAAAATAGCCGCATTTTTTTAGTACGCATTTTCTTTTTCCTTTTTTGTCTTCACGGTATCAACTTGAAAATCAACTGCGCCATGATAATGCCGCCAATAAAAAAGCAGATAGCAGATATCCAACTGGAGACGGCCAGTTGCATGGTGCCGCTGATGCCGTGTCCGCTGGTACAGCCATCGGCCCAGCGCGAACCAAAGCCCAGCAATATACCGCCAGCAAATGCAGTGATTAACCTTATCACAGTGTTATCTCCAAAATTAAGACTCCAAAAAGTTGGAATCCACTGCCAGTGAAAATCGCCGGAGAGTAATGAGGAGATCAAAGCGCCAATGATGATTCCGACAACCAGCATCCACTGCCAGTCCACTCCAGGTTTTACTTCCTGGTAATAGAGTTTACGCTCAACCTTTTTCCCTCTGAAGAGCTTCTCAATCATACCGGCAGTGCGGGAAAATGAAGTTGAGCAACCGATCGGCTCACTTGAAATAAGCCATGTCAACCAACTCAGGACACCAATGCCAATACCTACCACGTAGGGAGACCATGTTGTTTCCATCAGCCAATCCATATCAACGAACTCCTTTCAAGTTCTAAAAAATTACTGGGGCACGGTGACATTTCTGGGTCCGTGGGGATTAATACAGACGTTACACAGTTTGATATGACCGGCAGCGCTATATCCAGTCATGCCGCCAGCCACATTGTAGACTTCTTTAAAGCCATGCTGTTTTAAAATACTGGCTGCCAGGCTGGAGCGGTTGCCCGTACTGCAAATCAGATAAATTGGTTTATCGTGGTGAAGTTCCCCGGAGCGGGCACGCAACTCCGGCGCCATGATATTGATAGCTCCTTTGATGTGCGTGTCAGCAAATTCAAGTGGTGTGCGCACATCTACCAACATCAGCGGCTGGCTGCTGTGGGTGATACGTTTATGGAGATGTTCAATTGAAATAAGATGTATGTGGTCAATCTGGTGACCATCCGTTGCCCAGTTTGCCATCGCACCGTTAAGATGAGCCACAACACGGTCTATTCCTACCCGGCGCGCCCACAAGCTGGCGGTAACAGCTTCCTGGTAACTATCACTGACTAGCAGTATATCGCGGTCAGTGGGCATCACCCATCCGGCAAAGGTAGGGAAATTACCTTTCAGATCAAGATGCCAGGCTCCCGGAATATGATACCCGGAGAAGGCAGCGTAATTGCGTACATCCAGGACCAGGCTGCCGGGGTTCTGCATTCGCCGGTAAAAGTCATTCGGTCTCAACTCCTCAAGCGCCGGCAGTTTAGAAAGCAGAGTCGGCCCTTTTCGATTGATATCACTGCAGCGACTGAAGTGGTCCGGAGCCGGCGGCATTCCAGAGGTGAGTGAGCGGATAAATTCGGCTTTGTCCTTAATCTGCAAAGTAGCGTTATAACGACGTTCATAACCAATGGTAGTGGTCCATTTGGCACCCATTGAGCGACCGCACAACGAACCGGCGCCGTGTGCCGGGTAAACTTCACAATAATCCGGTAATTTGAGCAATTTATCATGCAGGCTATGATATAGTTGGCCGGCCAGTTCCTTGGCCGAATCAGGGAACAAGTCCGGCCGGCCGACATCTCCCACAAACAACACATCACCCACAAAAACTCCCAGCGGCATATCTCCCCGCGACCTGTCAGTGACCAGATAAGCTACATGTTCCGGAGTATGGCCCGGAGTTTCCAGGACATCCAGCCGCATATCCTCTATGTTGATAGTGTCACCTTCAGCCACCGCGATATGTTCAAATTGACAGTGCCCAGAGGCAGGAGCATAGATTTTGGCCCCGGTTTTGGCGGCCAGGTCCATATGCCCGGAGACAAAATCAGCATGAAGATGCGTTTCGAGGATGTGGGTGATAGTGACTCCCAGGTCACGCGCCTCATTGATGTAAATATCTACGTCACGCCTGGGATCTATTACAGCACAAGTTTGCTTGCCCGCTAAAATATAGGAACTGTGAGCAATTTTTTCCAGAAAATAGTGTTTTAACAGCATGCTTCTTCCTCTCAATATATGATTTGTCAACATTCCTTATATTTTTATGCTCCGAGTTTAGCATCAGGGATCAAATCAAAAATAGAAAAAATAAAAGATTGTGACTACCACCAGCAGGAATATCAATGTTAGTCCCCAACCCGCTTTCAGGTAATCAGTAGTCTGGTAGCCGCCCGGTGTTTTCAAAAAGGCATTGACCTGATGTGTGGGCAAGATAAAAGAATTGGCAGTTGAAACAGCCACCAACAGCGCCAGCGGGCGAGGGTCCATCCCCATGATTTGGGCGATATTGATAACCATGGGAAAAAGTATGACTGCCGCGCCGACATTGGACATAAAAATGGAAAAAAGCGTGGATACGGCGGAAATTGTCAGCAGTATCAAAAAGGGATGGCTTTCCCGGACCAGAGAAATAGCATTATCTGCCAAAAAAGCCGCGGTACCGGTTTGCTGCATCGCTAACCCCAACGGAATCAGTCCGGCCAGAAAAAACACCACTCTCCAGTCCACCGCCCGGTAGGCATCATCGATGCGCAACACACCGGCTAAGACCATAATGACAGCTCCTGACAGGAATGATACCGGGACTGAAAAGCCGGCCACTGCCAGTCCAATGGAGCCAGCAAAACACAGCGCGGCAATCCAGGCTTTAGAGAGTTTCCGGGATTCAGCGTCCACCGGGGTCAGCAGAATAAAATCAGAGCCTTGTTTGAAGCCGGCAATCCTTTCCCACAATCCGTACACAATGAAGATATCACCCGGGACTATTTCAACATCTGAAAAATCGCCTCGCACTTTTTCACCTTTGTGATATAAAAAGACCGGCTCAACAGCATAACGACGGCGCAGGCCGTATTGTTTCAGGGTTTGCCCAGCCATCCTGGAACGGGGGGGAACCACTATCTCAGCAAATCCGGAGCTGACGGAGTCACCAAGAGCCTCTTGCTGGTGGGGTTTCGCCACCGCTATCAGCCCGTAATCAGCAGCGAAAGTTTTCACATCGCTCTCATTGCCGAGCAAAGCCAGCGTCTGGTTGGCTTCAAACCTGGTTTCGCGCCAGTGGGCATATTCAACAAATCTATCTCTGGTATTAGCCAGAATATTGAGATTGTATTTTTCCCATATTCCCGCCTGCTCCAGAGTTTTACCTATCAGCCGGCTGCCGGCGGGTAAACTGTAATGCCAGATCTCAGACGAAAGCTGCCAGTCTTCAATCAGTTTTTTTTGTAATGAAGTAACATCTCCTTTTGCAACCCGGCGCGGCAATACATAATTCCCGAATATAAAAAAGAAAGCTACACAGGCGAATAAAAGAGCCAATCCCACCGGTGTCACACCAAAGAGCGCGTACGGCTCAAGAGAAGACCTGTTTAAAAAATCATTCACCAGCATCAGCGGGCCGGAGCCTATCATAGTCAGCGGGCCACTCAATAAAATGGCAAAACCAACCGGCATAATCAGCCTGGAGGCGGGTATATTCTTAAGTTGGGCGATATGCAAAATAGAAGGTAAAAATAGGACCGCTGCCCCGATATTTTGAATAAAGCCGGAGGCTAAACCCATGGAAGCCGATAAGGTAGCCACTATTCTGCGCTGACTATTGCCGGCATGTTTTATGGACAGCTTTGAAAATCTCAGCATCATGCCCGTCTGAGCAATGCCCCGGCCCATAATCATCACCGCAATCATAGTGATGACCGCGTTGGAGGAGAAACCGGACAGCGCATCCAAAGGCTTCAGAATGCCGGTCCACACCAGCGCCAGCAGACACAAAAGTGCCACTATATCGATACGCAGCTTATCAATAATCAGCAGAACGGCTGTAATGACCAGAATGGACAGAACAATTACGATATCAACATCCATTTTTGCACCTTCAGCCTGATCATATTGGATGAATTTACAGATCAAAAGAAAATCTGCAGTAATGCCCGGTGTACCAATTTTAACAGTCCGGTTTTTTTATTAGTCCGTTTCATCATAACATAGACATACACAATTAGAGGCGGGCAAGGGAAGACAGGAAATTGAAGTCATTTATCAAAGCTCCAATCTTGAAATACCAACGAAATAATCAAAACTGCAAACCGACTATCGACCGTCAGCAGGTCATCCGGGCCATACAGGCGAGACGTTTGTGCCACAGGAGTTGCTGCTACTTTGGTAGTAGATTGGAGGTCACCTTTGTCTGGGGAAAAAGAGGCACAAGGGGATGACCCCGGACAATTTCCTGTGCTCAGGTGATTATACACAACCGGTGGGCCTGGGAACTCCGGCCCATTTACAGGCGGAGTTGGCGGGCCCCCCCGGGAAAAGGTCATAGAGCTTTTTCAGGGAAAAACCAAGCTCTTTGGTCAGCCGGCGGATCATGGGACAAATACCTTTTTCCAGGTAGTATTGCCTGAGGTAATTGATGGCCATCCAGTGTTCCGCGGTCAGTTGGGTAACACCCTCTAGAGCCGCGTAAGCCCGTGCCACTTCTTCTGACCAGCGATCAGTTTCCTGTAAATATCCGTGCTCATCCACTTCATAAACGTTCCCAGCCAGCTCCATTTGAGCCATTATTAACCTCCTTATTTTGCTGATCAATCCCGGGCCTAAAGCATTTCTCCCCAGTTGATAAAGGGCTTTTTTATCTCCACCATGGCATTGACAATCAGCTCGGCCAGCCCTCCGCAGAAAAGGCCGGACTTTTCTCTCGCTCCATAATAATCGAATATATCACGGAACTGCAATTTACAGTTCAAACAAGGAGCGCAGACATATTTCCTGACCTCTGGGCCAGGACGATCGCTGAAAGCCTCCAGTACCTGTTTGAATTTGGTGCGTCCGGCCAGGCTGACTTTCCAGTCAGTCAAATTAATGCCGGTCATCAAGCTTAACCCGCCGCCACCACCGCAGCAGTAGTTATCCACACCGTGTGGAGTCATCTCCCGGAATTGCGGACAGAGATAACGCAGAATGCGGCGCTGCGGCTCCACGATGCCCAGGTTACGCACCAGATTACAGGGGTCATGCAGCGTCACCGGAAAATTATTTTTTGCGGGTTCAAAGGCTATGCGTCCGCTGAAAACGATTTTCTCCAGGAATACGGTCACACTCTCACGGGGCATATTCAGGTCGCCGGTCAAGATGCGGTCCGCTACCGTCATCAAGGCCTTGTGCTGGTGTCCGCATTCTCCCATCACCACTTTCCTGACATTGAGTTTTTTGGCAATTTGGGCATGACGGGTAACGATGCGGGCCAGCTGAACATCATCATAAAAAAGGCCATAATTGACGCCGTCGTAGCCGGGAGCTTCAGACGAGAGCGTCCAGCTAATACCGGCGGCATTACAGATGATAGCAAAAGCCGT
>DAOUAU010000287.1:0-3655 GCA_034433195.1 Dehalococcoidales bacterium | reverse complement strand
CAGGAGTAATACCGGTGGAAGTCTATAGTTTCTTTTCGAGTTGGTCAGTACCGGAATTATCACCACGGCTGACGAAAACAATACCTGAAGCGGCAATCTTCTTTAAAGCTTCGACGGCGGAAGTCATGTTCTTGATTCCGGCGGGGTCAGCAGCCGGACCGGTAATAACAAAATCATTATGCATGACCAATTTGCGGTCAACACCGTGATTGGCATCCATAAATTTCACTTCAGAAGCCGGAGCATGTACTAACAGGACATCCGCTTCACCCTTCTCTCCCAGGGTCATGGCGGCGCCTGAACCAACCGCGATAGTCTTAACCTTGTAGCCGCTATTTTTCTCAAACACAGGGATCAAAACACTCAGCAAGCCAGTATCTTGAGTGCTGGTGGTGGTAGCCAGTATCATATCCGGAACAGCCGGTTTGACTGGAGTAGGAGAAGGTGAAGGGGCCGGTGCGCTGTTTGCCGGCGCTGTGGTTGTGATTGTATTAACTGTACTGGAACAACCAGACAGAATAACTACTAAAAAAACCACCAGTGATAGCGTAACCAGAGACAAAAAACGTTTTGGCAGATTGATCGAAAACATAGCAGACTCCTTTTTTCTGTAATAGATACATTATAACTAATTCAATCGATACAATACAATATGATCGTACCGGACCTGGGTTTCGATCTTCAATTCGAGGATTTTGGCATGATTCACGGAAAAGCTAATTTTATAAAATGGAAGAGTAAAAAATGGGGCATAATTCACAATGTTAGTAAATTATGCCCTGAATCTGCAGATGGACGGATATTTTCCCATTGTCACCACTGTTAGCTTCTGACTGACAGTATTGAATTATTTCACAAAGATAGTATCTCCGGTTTGAGAAGTGTCATAACCGCCCATTTCATTGACCACCTTTTTGAATTCCTGGCTCCGGACTTCCTCAATCAAAGATGCGAAGCTGGGGCTATTATAGTCCGTGATCGGGATGACCAGATCAAACCGTTCTTTGGTGGCGGGAATAAAGTCCAGTCCGCATGAATTAGCGGCGGCTTGAATTCCCAGACCAACATCGGCTTCACCGCGCACGACACTCATAGCTACTGCCAGATGAGTGTCCAGTTCTCTCAAATAACCTTTGATACTGTTAGGCAAAATACCCAATTCACGTAACTTATAATCCAACCAGACTCTGGTGCCAGAACCTTTCTGACGGTTCACAAAAGTGATATCTGAACGCTTCAGGTCATCCAGATTAAGAATATTCTTGGAATTGCCCTTCGCCACCATCAAGCCCAGTGCGCGGTTAGCCAGATGCACCACCGCCACCTCCCTGCCCTGCAGAGTATGCTTGATATACGGGTAGTTGTACTCCCCGGTCTCCTCGTCCAGGAGGTGGATGCCGGCCATATTGGCAATGCCCTCCTGAATCGCCAACAAGCCGCCCAGGCTGCCGGCAGCAGTCATATGAATCACAATATCCGGGTCCTGGTATCTGATACGGCTGACCAAAAGGTCAAGAGCCAGATCGTTGCTGCCCACAATATGTATCTTTTTGCGCACATCATTATCTTCCGCCTTGGCAACCAGTGCGGTTTCTCGCTGAATTCGCCAGCGGGCCAACTGCAAGGTGAAGGCAGCTTCCAATTCTTCCGGTTTATATCCCTGGCTCAAAGCTTCCAATATCAGAGTGTTAACCGTACTAACCAGGCGGCTCTGGCGCAGTGGTATTCTTTGCGGGCTGTCAGTTTCACCCATGACTATGGTGCCGCGCCGCCGGCTGGCACCCACAATACCTTCCTGTTCTAATTCCTGGTAGGCCCGCGCCACCGTGGCCGGATTGATATGCAAGTAAGCGGACAGATTTCTGACAGTTGGCATCCTCTCACCTGGTTTGAGTTGATCATTAGCTACCATTCCTTTAATCTGGTCAACAATCTGCCGGTAGATCGGTAATTTGGCCCTATCGCTGACACTGATTTTAATCATCCCCACCTCCATATCCAACTATATGTATTGTAAAAGATAATACAATTATAGAATATATAGATGGAAAGTCAACACTATGTACTATTACAAATATCAGATGGGCGGAGGCCCTGAATCACGTACCACTGAAGGAAAAACCCGGGATTGAGCATGTTTAGTGACATTGATGCTCCTTAAAACAGTTTAAGAGGGGTATCAGCCCTCTTAAACTAAAGGAGGAGATGAAAAGTGTCTCAAGAAATTTATTTGAAGTTGATTACCGGATCGATAAAGCCCGGTGTCGTACGCTGGAAAACCAAAGTTGAACCTGAGGCGGTGGTAACCTGTATATTGAAAGTTGAATTGGTGCCCAGCGGAGCAGCCGTTAACAGATCAGCCAGATTACCGCCATTGATACCCGCGGTCTTGTTCCCGATAGTAATCTGGAACATTTCTCCGGCGTCCAAAAGGTTATCACCATTGCTGTACCCGTTGTGAGTCACGGTCCAGTACAAATTATCAAATTTCTGGTTATTGTCATAATATGAAACTACCACCCGGTTTTGGCTGCCGGGATGGCTTAGCCCGTTGTTGAGAGGTGACGGGTCGGGAGGAGTAAAATCCACCGGGTTGCCCCGCATAGCACAGGCCAATGTAAAAGTAATCTGGCTGATGTATCCGCTGGCTCCGGTGTTTTCAGCGGCACTGATGACGCCGCCTTTCAGGATCACTGAACCCTGGGCTTCCTGAACACCTTTATATATCGCCTCTTGTGATTTCTGTGTGGCAAATATCCCCGAAGATATGGCCACGTAGGCAAAGACGGATGCCACTACTACAAAAGCGATCAGAATAATAGCGGTTTCAATTCCGGTTATGCCTTTTTGGCTCTTGATTAGTCTCTGACCCCTTACTCTGAGCATATTAGTCCTCTTCATCTGATTCTAAGCTTCACTATTAAAGATATCATCAGGAACTATCAAGGAACTACTGAAATAATACTCATTTATACTGGTATTTAAACCCAAATACAGATTTGTGGAAATAACGCTGTGGCGGAAATTTTGTGAACCGCTCTTGAAAAGCACCGATCATCCTGAAAAAAAACCAGAAAGGCGGGTATCAATCCGCCTTTCTGGCTTATCTGGAAAACCGGCGTCGTTCCTCAGCAGCCGTATTTGCCAATCAACAAATCGTACTTCTGTTTTTGATTCAGAGTCATCGCGGTTACTGCGGTGAGACCGGCGTTTTGTAACGCGGCAGCGCACTGGCAGCGGCGCTCGGACGGAATTCTGGTTACCGCCAGTTTAATGATTTCTTTGGCGATGGTGATATTTTTTTGCATATAACCGAAGATGACATCGGCTGTGACGTGTTCTTCTTTCCAGCAATCGTAATCCGTAATGCAGCATAAGCTGGCATAACAAATTTCAGCCTCGCGGGCTAATTTGGCTTCCGGGAAAATCGTCATACCAATGACACTGGCTCCCCACGAGCGGTAGAGGTTGGATTCGGCCCGCGTTGAAAAAGCCGGTCCCTCCATTGAAATATATGTACCCCCGTTATGCACCGGAGCCCCGGCGGCTTTAGCCGCAGCGTATAATGTCTGACTCAGAACCGGGCAAAAGGGGTCGGCCATTGACACGTGCGCAACTACTCCGTCACCAAAAAAGGTGTTGGTCCGTCCGGTGG
>DAOUAU010000286.1:0-1995 GCA_034433195.1 Dehalococcoidales bacterium | reverse complement strand
GCTTCAGCCTCAGCCAGCAATTGAGTCTTCAATGGATTATATATTATGTCAAATACTACCTGCCCTTTTTTTATCAAACCGTCAGGTAACGGGCTGACGCCGCTCTGCGGCATCATTCCCACGCTGGTGGTATTCACCAGTATCTCGGTATCATTCAGGATTTTTTTTAGAATCTTCTTTTGCAGGCTATAAACCGCCACTTCCCGACGCAGAAGCCGCATCAAAGAATCCGCCAGCTTCCTGGCCCGCCCCTCATCTCGATTCAAAATTGTCAATCTGGCGCCCTTGTCCACCAGCATAAATGACACCGCCCGGGCTGCTCCTCCGGCCCCCAATATGGTCACGTTTTTCCCATTCGGGTTGACACCCTCAGCGGTCAAAGCCTGGTAAAAACCGGCCGCATCAGTGTTATAACCTTTCAAACACCCTTCATCATTTACAATGGTATTGACCGCTCCCAGGTTCTCCGCCATGGTGTCAATTTCGTCTAAAAAAGTCAAAACCGCCACTTTATGCGGCAGAGTCACGTTTATTCCTGTGAAATGCATCGCCCGCAGTCCTTGAATAGCCTGCTCCAGTGCCGATGATTCCACTCTAAACGGCAGATAACAGTAATCCAGTCCCAAAGCCTGGAAGGCGGCATTCTGCATCACCGGCGAGATGCTGTGCTCGATCGGATCGCCGATTATTCCGCAAATCCTGGTGTGTCCACTAACTTTCATCTTCTCAAATTAGCCTTTTTTAAAAAAAAGAGTCACTGTTATGTGCATTTTATCAGGTTGTATATCGTACGCATCTCTTGAACTGCAATTTGTCCGGAAGCTGATTCCTGGCCGTATTCGATACTGGCGAAGGTAAAATAAGCTCCCGCCAGAGGGGATAATACCCGGCTCAAACGTCCCTCGGCGCCCATGGCAAACGCTGCCATGCGGATATCCGGGTTTTGTTTAATCAACTGCAATAACAACAGGTTGTCTCCCATTACGCGGGCGTGAGTCACTATCTTGCATATATCCGCTCCGGCTTTCTGCTGCCGCCGGGCAACTTCTGTCAAAAAGTTAATATCCGGCGTTTCGAGCAGATTATGATATGAAATCAGGCATTGCGCACGTTTTTTGATGCGCATCACTGTCTCATCCAGCATCGGTGAATTCAGCTCAATGTCCACTATCGCTGCCCCGGCTGCCAATCCTTTTAACAACTCTGTTATTCTGGCCTGCTCTTCAGATTGCCCTCTTCCACCTTCCTGCGGACTGCGGTTACAGGCTATCCATGGCTTCTGAAGTTTTTTAACCACCTCCGGCCAATCAGGGCCGATCAAATCCAGGCGTATTTCCCACACATCAATTAACGGCTCTATTGATTTGATCAAATCCAATCGATTATTTATTAGCGGTACCGCTATCCTGGGTTCAGCCATAGAGCTCCTGTAACAGACCGGGTAATAGTTCCATCTTTAATTCATCATATATAAAAGCCTCGCCGATCTCCTTGATCAGGATTAAGCGCACCCGGCCAGCGGTCTTTTTCTTATCATGCTGCATGGCCTGGATGATTTTGTTTATATCCAGACGAGGCATTTTTTCCGGCAGTCCGGCTTTTTTTACCGTTGCCTTT
Source organism: Dehalococcoidales bacterium (assembly GCA_034433195.1). Lineage (GTDB taxonomy): Bacteria > Chloroflexota > Dehalococcoidia > Dehalococcoidales > UBA3254 > DATIKD01. The sequence continues at coordinate 378 of DAOUAU010000286.1, read as the reverse complement.
ATGCGGGCTACCACTTCTTTTGAGCAAAACCCGGCCTGCATGGAAATCGTGGCTTCTACCACCATCCCGATGGCTACTCCCTGCCCGTGTTTTACTTTGTAATTAGAAACCGTCTCCACCGCATGACCGATGGTATGCCCGAAATTTAACAGATTGCGCAGCCCCAGGTCTTTTTCATCTTGCGCTACTATTTCTGCTTTGATGGCTACACAGCGAGTAATTATTTCATCCCACAATTCTTCTTTTGGCAGTGGATTGCGCTCAACCAGTGCAAACAACTCGGCATCACGAATAGCACCGTACTTAATCACCTCGGCCATACCGTTGCGAAACTCTATTCCAGGCAGCGTGGCCAGTGTCGCGCTGTCAGCGATTACT
>DAOUAU010000285.1:0-3779 GCA_034433195.1 Dehalococcoidales bacterium | reverse complement strand
GTGTGGCCGCAGAGCATCGGAGCTTTGCCCCAGATATTTCCCAAAACTCCGGTTCAAATCGGGGGCGCGGTAGTTTCCCAGGAATATCTCTGGGCAGCCGGCATCTCTTTATTTATGTTTATCCTGTTGACCTTGTTTTACAAGTATCACCGGATGGGTATCGCCATGCGGGCTACAGCGGATGACCAGATGGCGGTACAGGCTTGTGGGATTCCGGTCACCAGTATCTTCTCAATGTCCTGGATGTTCGCCTGCGTGGTGGCGGCGGTGGGCGGCATCCTGATTTCCAGCATTGGCGGAATTTCCTACGGTCTGGTGGAAACCGGCTTGAAAACTTTCTCGGTGGTGATTTTGGGTGGACTGGACTCTTTCGGCGGCGCCATGATAGCCGGGCCGATCATCGGGTTGGCCAAGAGCCTGGGGACCGGTTATCTAACCCCGCACCTGTGGCCGGAATTCGGTGAAGTGATACCTTTCATCATCATTGTCATCGTGATCATAGTGAAACCCTTTGGTCTCTTCGGTGAGAAGAGAATAGAGAGGATTTAGATGAGCAGCACTTTACCTTGCGGGACACGCAATTTCAGTTATGCCGAAGATATGGCCATTGTCCGCACCAAAACCCAGTGGGTAATGCTGATCGGATTTTTAATCCTGCTGTTTTGCGCCCCGGTGTTCCTGGGCAATTTCTGGCTGAATAAAATCAACCTGATCGGCATCACCCTGATTGCCGCCACCGGATTGAACATCCTGGTAGGATATTGCGGGCAATTATCCATCGGGCATGTCGGTTTTATCGCGGTCGGAGCTTATACCTCAGCCATACTGACCAGCAAACTGGGGTTCCCCTTTCCCCTGAGTTTCATTTGTTCCGGGCTGATGGCCGGGTTCATCGGTTTGATTTTCGCCATGCCATCGGTCAGAGTCAAGGGCTTTTATCTGGCCATTACCTCCATCGCCGCCCAGTTCATTATCATATATGTTATTCAAAAATGGACGGCTTTGACCGGCGGTACCAACGGTCTGACGGTCGCCGATGCATCTATTTTGGGATTTGTTTTTGATTCTCAAAAGAGCTTCTTCTATTTAATCATGGGAGTGGCGGTGGTTTGCATATTTCTGGCAAAAAACCTGGCCCGCACACGAGTCGGGCGGGCTTTTATCGCGATACGTGACAATGATCTGGCGGCCGAGGTTATGGGTGTCAATTTATTTTTCTATAAAATGCTGGCCTTCTTCATTGGCTGTTTCATGGCCGGCATCTCCGGCTCGCTGATGGCTCATTGGAGCGTTTCCATCAGCCCGGACAATTTCAGTTTTCATGAATCGATACTTTATGTTGGAATGATCATCATCGGTGGTTTGGGTACCACTTTGGGCCCGATTTTAGGGGTAGTGCTGATCCGCCTGCTGCAGGTGGGGGTCACCCAGGCCACCCCCTGGCTGCATGACACTTTGCCCGGGATGTCTACCGGGTTTGCCAGCGGCATTACCCCCATGTTGTTCGGACTGATTATCATTCTGTTCCTGATTTTCGAACCCCGCGGACTGGCACATCGATGGGCGCTTTTTAAAGCTTCCTACCGGTTGTGGCCGTTCTCTTACTAACCTGGCCGACTGAAGTCAAGTTAAAAATAAAAAAGGAGATCTATCAATGAAAGGTAAATACTGGGGAGCACTTCTGGTCTTGTCCGTATTGGTTATTACCGCCCTTTTGGCCGGTTGTTCCGGCAGCGCGCCCACCACCGCAACGACCACTGCCGCGGTTACCACTACCGCCACTACCACCGTTTCTAAAGCCGGAAAGGAATTGAGACTGGGAGCCATCATGCCGGTGACCGGTCCGGCCGCGGAAAAAGGCAAACCCGGCATTGACGCCCTGCTTGATGTGATTGATTATGTTAATACTGAACTGGGCGGAGCCGATGGTTACAAGATCAAACTGGACTGGAAAGACAGCGCCTATAATGCGGCCAACGTCCACACCATCATTACCGATTATACTAACTCTAACGTTTCAATGTTTACCGCCATGTCTTCATTTGAAATGACTAACGCCATGGGAATTGCCAATAAAGCCGGGCTGCCCGGTCTGGCAATTTTTACCTCTCCTAACCTGTATAACCCGCCGGCGCGTATCTACGGACAGGTGCCGGATTACGGTGACGCCTGGGTAGCTTTTGCCAATTATTATATGAAAAACGTCTGGAAGGGTACAGGCAGGCCCAAAATGGCCCTGCATCTGTTGAATAATCCCACCGGGTCCAGCGTCAAAGATATAGCCGCAGTGAGAGCCGCCGCTATGGGTATTGACATCGTAGAAATACAGGAACATGCCGCCACTACCATTTCGGAGAATGACAGCCTGACCCGCATCAAATCTAAAAATCCGGATGTCATCTTCATATCCAGCACGCCTCAGCCAAGCTCAATCATTCTGAAGAATGCCAGGGACATGGGTTTGACTCCCAGTACCGTAACCATCGGTTTGAACTACGCCAGTTTCACCAAAGCGCTGGTTGATCTGGCCGGTAAGGATGTGGTTGAAGGCGTCATCGGGGTCTACCCCACGGTTACCTGGGAGGATAATTCTCCCGGTGTATCCAAAGCTAAAGAATATCTGATGAAGAATCATCCGTCAGTGGCCGGTAACATGGATTATCTGATGGTCTGGTGTACCGGTTTGATTGCGGCTGAAATATTAAAAAATGCCGTTCAAGCAGTCGGTTATGATGCTCTGGCCAGGGGCGGCGCCGAGGCCTGGAAAGCCGTTGAGGAAAAAGGGTTCCAAAAACTTGATTATAACGTAGCCGGAATTCAGGGTGCGGTTTCGTATACCACCGGAGACAACCGCCTGGCAAAATTCGTCAAGATATACACCATCAAGGGCGGAGTCATTACACCGATCGGAGACTGGGTCAGCACCCGCTAGTCCTGCTGCCAGTAGCAACAATAAAGTGAATTCTGTCCCTTTTGTTAATGCCGAAGGGACAGAATTCACTGGTCACTAATCATCTTCTTCTTTACCCTGCCGCTCCGGGTATTGATAAAAATCCTTTTGGAAAATCCGGGATCCGGGTTTACAAGCTGTCCGGCCGTTTAAGATTGCACAGTTTTTTAAATTATATTAAGCTAGTGATGAGTAAATAAGATGCTAAAACTGAACAACATCGAAGTGACCTACCTGAATGTCATCCGTGTCCTGCACGGTGTTTCACTCTCCGTGGAAGACGGCCAGATCGTGGCTTTGCTGGGGGCCAACGGCGCCGGGAAAAGCACGACTCTCAAAGCCATATCCGGCTTGCTGCACATCGAAGAGGGTGAAGTCACTGATGGCAGCATCGAATGGAACGGTGAACGGATTGATAAAAAGAACGCGGAAAAAATCGGCAAGCTGGGCATTATCCAGGCGTTGGAAGGCCGCCGGGTTTTTGAGCATCTTAATGTTGAGGAAAACTTAAATGTAGGGGCCTTTGCTCGCAAAGACCGCCAGGCGGTTAAAACCGACCTGGAAATGGTTTATACTTACTTCCCACGCTTGAAACAGCTGCGCAGGAACATCGCCGGCTACCTGTCCGGCGGCGAACAGCAAATGCTGGTGATTGGACGGGCCATGATGGCGCGCCCCAATTTAATGATGCTGGATGAACCTTCCCTGGGTTTAGCGCCTCTGATGGTAGAAGAAATATATGCTATAATAAAACGGTTCAACACTGAAAGCAAGACCTCGGTCTTGCTGGTTGAGCAGAATGTTCGCATCGCCCTCAGTATTGCAACCT
>DAOUAU010000284.1:0-1617 GCA_034433195.1 Dehalococcoidales bacterium | reverse complement strand
CTGGCACCAACAGGCAGGTCACCTCCAGATCCCCAAACGGATAGTATCGCATACAGACATGCATGCGCCCGTCGCCGGATTCGTGGACATTGAACGGTCCCTGTACAGCTGCGCGGACATATACGGAGGTGGCAACGAACTGCGGTACTGCACCCTGCGTTGGCATGACCCATCCAATAACTTCTACTGGGGCGCAATAATCGATCGTGCAGGGTGCCGGCAATTGTACCAATTTTGCTTCTTCTGAGGTGGTAATGTTACGCAGCGTAGGAATCCCTGCTCGTTTTTGCACCGGATATATTCCCCATTATGTTGACAAATCCAGGAATACTTTCGTGGTTCTGGCCAAAGATTACCATGCCTGGGTTGAAATATATTTTCCCGGTTATGGCTGGATTGAATTTGAGGTCACACCCGGTACCATTACCAGAGATCTCATTCCTGAAAACAATGATGAAAGGCTGCCGGGACTCTCCTCCGCCAACATTAGCGATTTTCCCAATTATTCTCCTGAGCTTATGAGCGATTACCCACTCATTCCTGACGCTAATCAACCCGGCAATACACAAAATACCGGTAAAGCAACTGTTATAGCGATCGTATTGATTGTTTTATTGATGTTGAGCGCGATTCTGACCCTCAGCATTATCTGGCGCCGCAAGATGAAAAGAAAGGATGCTATCTCAGAGATAATGGCCAGAATGCACCTGTTCTCGCCTTTGATCGGTGTGCCTTTTCTGGTTGGTCAGACAACACAGGAATATACCGGCTACTTGTCTGAGAAGCTTCCTTCGCATCAAAAGGAAATTCAAAAATTGACCCAGGTATTTCAGTCAAGCCGCTACAGCCGCGGGAAGTTGATCTTACAAAAGGATGAAGGACTTTTGTTCAAATATTGGCGCTCAATATTTTGGGGAATGATGAAACGAGCGTTATTTCGTTTTTGGTTGGTAAACTAATTACTTCCTTTATCAGGGACGGGGACGACATCAGGGAAGGGGTCGACTTTCAAAATACCCAAAATTTGCTATAATAGTCTTATTGACGATCTTAAATCCGGAGATATAGATGAACCAAAAGATACTGGTAGGTGTTCTGGGCGCCACCGGAATGGTTGGCCAAAATTATTTGCGCTTATTACAAAACCATCCCTGGTTTGAGGTAGTCTACCTGGCCGCTTCCCCTAATTCAGCCGGAAAAACCTATCGCGAAGCTGTATCCGGCCGCTGGCACATGCGTGAAGATCTACCCGACAAATTTGCTGACATCATAGTTGAAGATGCCAGTCAGATTGATAAAGCTGTAGGGAAATGCCAGTTAGTCTTTTCAGCAATAGAAATGGACAAACAGTCCATTCTGGCTGTGGAAGCTGGCTATGCTGCCAAAGGATTTGCCGTGGTTTCCAATAACTCAGCCTACCGCTATACCGAAGATGTTCCGGTTATGATTCCTGAAATCAATCCTGATCACCTGAATATCATACCAGTGCAACAAAATAAACGCGGCTGGAACAAAGGGTTTCTGGTGGTTAAACCGAATTGCAGCATACAAAGTTTTATGATACCGGTGTATGCACTGATGAAAGCCGGATACAAACTAGACAAGATGATTGTCACC
>DAOUAU010000283.1:0-6864 GCA_034433195.1 Dehalococcoidales bacterium | reverse complement strand
GCCGCAAATATAGCGGTGAAAGCTCCAATCACCGCCACGGTATTCAGAGCTGCGGTGGAGTGCTCAAATAACGGCAAGAAACGGGCCACCAGAAAGACACCGGCCGCAACCATGGTAGCGGCATGAATCAAAGCGCTGACCGGAGTGGGACCTTCCATAGCATCCGGCAGCCAGACATGCAATGGGAATTGGGCGGACTTTCCGGCCGCTCCGGCGAAGATACCGATGGCCGCCCAGGTCAGGACACCCCCTGCCAGTACTCCGGTGACAGCCAGTTCCCGCAGATGGAGAATGTCAAAGGAGCCGGTATTGGTATATAGAATCAATATGGCGGCCAGGAAACCAAAGTCACCCAGACGGGTCACAACAAAGGCTTTTTTGGCGGCGCTGGCGGCGGCGGGACGCTGGAACCAGAACCCGATCAAAAGGTAGGAACAAAGACCGACCATCTCCCAGAAAACAAACATCATGAGCAGATTTTCGGCCAGTACCAGGCCGATCATAGAGGCGGTAAATAAAGACATCCAGGCGAAATAGCGGTGGTAACCGGCATCACCGCGCATATATCCCTGAGAATATATCTGTACCAGCAGACTGACCGAACTGACTACCACCAGCATCACGGCAGTCAGAAAATCCATCAAAATACCGACACGGAATGCGAAATCGCCAATAATCAGCCAATCCAGAGGTGCGACCTCCAGAACGTGTTCAGGGTGGTTCATTACCGCTGCCAAAGCCCAGAGTGACAGCGCCAGAGATGCTCCGATGGCGATGATGGCAATGTAACCGCTGATGCGGTTGGCCGCTTTCACCAGGGGGCGAATGACCAGTCCGATAACCACAAAGGCAATCAGCGGCAGAAGGAATATCAACCATATCAAAATATTCGGCATCAGGGCGTTCTTAAAACCTCTTGTATTAAATGTTGTTTATCCTGGGGCACCAGTACCCGGTAATTGCCCAGTTCCGCGCCTTTAGGCGGTAAAAGGAGCACCGGAATACCCTCACTCTCAATCAACTCTTTCCAGCGGCGGGCGGCCGTTAAATTATTTTCCTGTTTGATTTCACTCCACATTTTTTACCACTTCATCAGATTAATATCATTCAGATTGATAGTGCCGCGATTACGGAAGATGGCGATAATGATGCCCACTGCCACCGCGGTTTCAGCTGCGGCTACAATCAAAATAAACAAGCTGAAGACCTGCCCGGTCATGGCTATGGGAGTAATAAAACGGGAAAAAGCTACCATGGCGATATTGACCGCATTCAGCATGATTTCGATGCACATCATCACCACCACGGCATTCTTTTTTGACAGAACACCGTATAGTCCAACTGAAAACAGGACAGCGGAAAGAACCAGATAATGTTCCAGTCCCAATGTCACTATTTTTTCTCCTTGACCAGGGTGATGGCTCCCAGTATCGCCGCCAGCAATACCATGGCGGCAATCTGCATCGGCAGAATGAAACCGTCTTCACCAAAAAGCTTGAGAGCCAGGGTATTAACGGTAACCTCCGGCGGCAACACATCAGTCGCCGGCCACGCGGTATTTAAAATCGAGTAAAGAAAAACGGCCAAAAAAGCAGCCGAGATCACCATAGCTGGAATTTTCAGTTTATTGGAAAGACTACCCTGCTGGACTTCTTTAGTCAACATGATAGCGATGATAATCAGAATGCTGATGGCGCCAACATAAATCAATATATGAACTATGGCCAGATAGTCAGCGTTTAATGTAATATAAATACCGGCCACTGAAAGAAAGCACATCACCAGTCCCAGAGCGGCCCGAAAGACGCCTTTGAAGAGTACCACAGAAAGCGCTGAGGCTACCCCTACAATAGCCAGTATCCAGAAAGCAATCTGTAACACCTAAGTTTCCTTATCCGAATTCTTGATTTTCCGGCGGTCCCGGTTAACCAGCAAAGTCTGCCTGGGCAAGGTTTTTTCGATATTGGGACGGCAATAACCGCTGCGCACTTTATTCTCATTCATAGCCATCCCGAGTTTATCCATCTGCAAATCGGTCAGTCTGTATTTGGCCCGCTCAAAACCATAACCCATAAACAAGGCATCACGCGGGCAGGCTTCGACACATAAACCACAGAAAATACAGTAGCCCATATCAGCCGAGATACTATCAATATTATAGGCCATATCGCATTCCAGACAGCGGCCGGCTTCGGTAACGGCTTGTTCCGGGGTTAAAGACTCTTCAACCTCTGAGAAATCCTTGATCCTGGCAGCCGCCGCTATCTCACCGGGATGAATACGATTTTGAGATTTATCAGTCTGGTTAAGCGGTTTGAATTTTCCAGCGGGCGGAGCCAGTACTTCGGCAATATCACCCTGTCCGCCCAAAAATTTATCAATTGAAATGGCACCCTGCCGTCCGGCGGCAATGGCCTCAATTACCGAGGCCGGGCCGGTCATGGCGTCACCGCCGGCAAAAACACCCGGCCGGGCGGTGGCCAGGGTGGACGGGTCAGCCTGAATATTGCCGCCATCGAGGTTAATTTTAAAATCGGCGGGAATTTCCGGCCGCTGACCGATGGCGGCAATCACGGTATCATAAAGCGTAGTAAATTCACTACCCTTAACGGGTTCCGGACGGCGCCTGCCCCCGGCATCCGGTTCGCCCAAACGCATACGCAGACATTCCACCGCTAATTGGCCATTACTGGAACTGATACCGGTGGGATTAACCAGAAACTCTATGTGCACGTTTTCTTCTTTGGCGGCTTTGATTTCTTCCGGATTGGCCGGCATTTCAGCCTCCGTCCGGCGGTAGAGCATGGACACACTTTCAGCGCCCATTCTAAGCGCTACCCGCGCGGCATCAACCGCGGCGTTGCCGCCGCCCACCACCGCCACCCGGCGGCCAATCTTGACCGCCTGGCCCAAAGCAACTTCACGTAAAAAGGTAGCACAGTCAATCACGCCCGGCTGGTTTTCACCTTTAACTCCCAGCTTCATCCCCTGGTGCGCGCCAACAGCCAGAAATACCGCCCGGTAGCCGGATTGCATCAGTTCATCCAGAGAAGTGACGCGTACACCGGTCTTAATTTCTACCCCGGCGGCTATAATCTCATCAATTTCAGCCTTTAAAACGTCCTTGGGTAAACGGTAGTCCGGGATGCCGACGCGCATCATGCCACCGGGCTCCGGCAAAGCCTCAAATACCGTCACTTGATGTCCCAATTTGGCCAGATAATAGGCTGCCGTCAAACCGGCCGGGCCACCGCCCACCACGGCCACTTTGTGGCCGCTGGAAGCCGCTTGTCTGGATTGTTTTTTCCAGAGACCGTCATCATGTTCGGCAGCCCAGCGCTTCAAGACCCGGATTGAAACAGAACTGTCAATATTCTGACGCTGGCATTTTGTTTCACAGGGATGAAAACAAACTCTTCCGCAAACTGAGGGGAAGGGGATTTTTTCGCGAATCACGGCCACTGCTTCGGAATTTTTACCCAGGCCAATATATTTGACATAGCGCGGCACATCAATATGGGCCGGACAGGTCTGGGAACAGGGCGCCGGAAGGCAGCCCGTACCGGTGGTCCGGATATGAATGGCGCCCAGCGGACAGGTGCGGGCACAGGTACTGCAGCCGCTGCAACGCTCTTCCTGCCAGATTAAATCGTTACCGCGTGACCGGCGCGAAATGGTCTCCCGCTGTTCCGGATAGCGGGATGTGACCGGACGCCGGAATAAATTCCTGATGGTGACTGCCATTCCGCTGGCAATCCCTTTACCTGTTAGACTCAAGTTCAGCTCGCCCCCGTCCAATTTTCAGCAATTTCGACCAGAAATATATCAGCAAAGCCGCCAAAACAATATTGACAGCCACCAATATCCAGGGTAATTCCGGGAATAACAGCACCTGACCGGCAGTGATCAGCAGGTTAATCAGGGCCAGCGGCAGCATAAATTTCCAGGCGAAAGCCATCAACTGATCTATTCTCACCCTCGGCAGAGTGGCGCGGACCCAAACCAGAACGAAGAAGACCAAACCGATTTTGAGCAGCAGCCAGAGCCAGGGCGGAAGCAGAGGGCCTTTCCAGCCGCTCAGGAAAAGAGTGGCGCAGATTGCGGCCAAAACCAGGGCTTCGGCATATTCAACGAGGTAAAACATGGCAAATTTCATGCCTGAATACTCAGTATTATAACCGGCTGCCAGTTCTGAATCGGCTTCCAGTAAATCAAATGGAGTGCGGTTGATCTCGGCGCTGGCAGCCATGAAAAATAACAAGAACCCCAGCGGTTGAAGGAAAATAAACGGGATGCTCTGCTGTACCACGATATCATTGAGTGACATTGAGCCAGCCAGCAAAACCACTGCCGCCAGTGTCAGAACCAGAGGAATTTCATAGCTGATGACGGCCGCCACATCTCGCATGGCGCCGAGCAGAGAATATTTGTTGTTGGACCCCCAGCCGGCCATGAACATACCAATACTGGTGACAGAAGTCATCGCCATGATGAAAAGCACCCCGATATTGATATTGGCCAACGCGGCGCCGTTAGCAAAAGGAATGATTGCAAATATTAACAGCACCGGCACAAAAGCCACCACCGGGGCCAGCAGATGGACCATTTTATCCGCCCTGGTGGGAATAATGTCTTCTTTGGTCAGTACTTTAAAAACATCAGCAATGGGCTGGAATATTCCGAAAGGCCCAACGCGGTTGGGACCCAGGCGGGATTGCATCCGGGCCATGGAACGCCGCTCAAACCAGATGAAAATGATGACCATGCCGAAAACAAAGGTCAGAATTATTGGCACAAACAGCAGCCAGTGCAGCCAGTCCGCGCCGGAGAACAGGGCAGATTCCAAAAGGGCACTCTCTGGTGGCAAGGCCGCAATAAATGTCATCTTATCTATCCACTTCACCCATACAAATATCAACGCTGCCAAATATGATGATGGCATCTGCAATCTTCCAGCCGGTTAGCATCTGCCGCAGTGGGGTCAAATTGATCAGTGAAGGCGCCCGGATATGGCAGCGGTAGGGCGCGATTGAGCCGTCCGAAACCAGATAAAAACCCAGTTCGCCCCGCGGTGTTTCAATATGGCTGTAAACTTCTCCCGGTGATGGACGCAAGAGGCGCGGAACGGCAGTTTTAACCGGCCCGTTCGAAATTTGTTTGACGGCTTGCTCAAGAATGCGAATACTTTGCCGCATCTCTTCTACTCTGACACGGAAACGGTCCCAGCAATCACCCCGGTCACCGACAGGAATATCGAAATCAAAGCGATCATAGACACAATAAGGATCAGATTTGCGGAGGTCCCATTTCACCCCGCTGGAGCGCAGCACCGGGCCGCTGGCGGCGCAATTTATAGCCAGTTCTCGCGGTAGAATTCCAACACCTTTGGCGCGGGCATGCAAGATCTCATTGCCTGCTAATAACCGGTCGTACTCATCGATATAGACCGGAATTTGTGAGATCACATCTTTCAACGCGGGTAGAAATTCATCCGGGACATCCTGACTGAGACCGCCAATACGCATATAATTGTAGGTCAATCTCTGCCCGGAGGCCATCTCAAAAAGGTCTAAAATTTTTTCTCTTTCTCTCAGCATATACAATAAGGGAGTCATGAACGCGCCGCAGTCATTCAGAAAAGCGCCGGTAGCGATAAGGTGGCTGGCAATTCTTTGAAGTTCGGCCATAATCACCCTGATATAGCTGGCCCTTTCGGGGACCGCGATACCGGCCAGCTTTTCAACTGACAGGCAATAGGCCAGATTATTGCTCATCGCTGCCACATAATCCAGTCTATCGGTCAGAGGTACGATGCCGCTATAGGTGCGTTCTTCACAGAGTTTTTCCACTCCCCGGTGCAAATAGCCGAAGACCGGTTCGATGTCGGTGATGATCTCGCCGTCCATCGTCGCTTTAATGCGAAAAACCCCGTGGGTACTGGGGTGCGCCGGACCGATATTAAGAATAAATGGCTCGGTAGGAATAGGCACTTATAAATAATCCTTCCGCAGGGGATAGCCACGGAAGCCTTCCCAGAGGAAAAGCGGCCTCAGGTCAGGGTGTCCATTGAAGCTAATACCCAGAAGTTCAAAAATTTCGCGTTCCTGATAGTCAGCAGTCTGATAAATAGAGACTACTGAAGGCAAACTCAAATTTTGACGGCCGGAAACACGTGTTTTGACCGCCACTGTATGGTTCAGCGAAAGCGATACAAGCTGGTAGACCAGTTCAAAATAGTCCCAGTAATCAGTGGCGGTGATGACGGATAAATAGTCAAATTCCAGACCGGGGGCAGTCTTCAGACAGGCCAGCACGTCCGGAAGCGCGGCCGGTGTGACCAACAGGAATTTGCCCTGCGGCTCGATACTGCTTTGCGGTAGACCGTTTTTAATTTTGTCAGCGATAGCTGAAGCAGCCAGTACTGTAGTCACCCCGGATTACCCCTTTCGGACAATCGTCCCTTTGGCGATTTTTTTATGCAGCATCTGGATTCCGTAAATCAGCGCTTCCGGCCGCGGCGGGCAGCCGGGAACATAAACATCCACCGGAAATAAGTGATTATAGCCCGGTACAACATTATATGAAGAGGCGAAGATGCCGCCGCTGATGGCGCAGGAACCCATCGCAATCACCCATTTGGGTTCCGCCATCTGTTCATAAATCCGTTTAATCTGAGGGGCCATTTTCCATGTTAACGTACCGGCTGTAACCATCAAATCAGCCTGACGCGGCGAAGCACGCACTATTTCCATACCAAAACGTGAAAGGTCCCAGCGGGAGGCCTCAGCGGTGATGAATTCAAAGGCGCAACAAGCCGGAAAACAAACCGCCGGCCACATAGACGACCTGCGGGCCCAACTCAAA
>DAOUAU010000282.1:0-6374 GCA_034433195.1 Dehalococcoidales bacterium | reverse complement strand
TAGCCGAATTCTGTGTCCGGTCCGGATCATACACTTTAACCATCATCCTGGAGGAATGGGCAGTAGTTCGCCAGTGAACGTGTTTCAGACTATCTCCACTGACATAGTCACGGATGCTGGCTACATTCGTACTGGTTTGTAATGAAACGTAGCGGCCGGGACCAAATCCGGGGTTCAGAAAATGCATAGGATCAAAGAAAGGTATCTCCAGTGTAGCCGGAAAAACCACGATGGATTGCTTTGTCCCTGAAAAACGTTCTGTTTTGAATAATCCGAGAGGGTCTCCGGCGGAAATTTGATAGTGGCCTAAATGATATTGACCGCGTTTGGGAAATAATACCCGGGCTTCTATCGGAAGGTGTTTGTGGGGCAGCAAGTTTACAATGGACTGGTTGACGTAACCGGGGACATCTGATAATTCTTTGATATTCAGCATCAGGCGAGGAATCCGGCTGGTATTGATCAGCGTGATTTGAGTGCTGATTGTATCACCGGCCTGGCTTTTAGAGGGCAGCGTCCGGATTTCAGTTTTGATATTGCGTAATACCAGAACTGTCCAGAGATAACTGGCTAAAGGCAGTACTAATGAAAAAATAAACAAACGCCAAATTAGAGATAAACCTGTTAAGGAGGCTGTTAAACCGATCAGCAGTGGAATAATAAAATATACAAACCGAATTTTCATTTTAGCCGTATCTCTATCAGGGCGTTACTCCCGGCACCGGAATTTTGGATAAAATGTCATGAATAATGGAACGCACGGAGCGGTCTTTAGAGCCGTCCAGCGAATGCAATACCAGACGATGAGCCAAAACTGCTTCAGCTAAAGCCTTAACATCCTCCGGAATTGCAAACTCCCTTCCTTGCATCAACGCTCGCGCCTGCGAGGTCCTGAATAAAGACAGAGATCCGCGTGGAGAAGCACCCAGGTAAATTGAAGCATGATTGCGGGTAGACTCTACTACTTTGGCAATATATTCCTGGACTTGCGGATCCACATATATCTTTTTTACCGCCTCTTGCAAGCTGATCAAATCATCGCAATTGGCAACGGCTTTGATCTTGCTGACCGGATGCTCATATTGTTGGTTTTGCATAATAGATATTTCTTCACTGAGAGTAGGATATCCCAGATTAATCCGCATCATGAAGCGGTCCAACTGAGTTTCCGGAAGAGGAAAAGTGCCTTCATATTCGATGGGATTCTGAGTGGCGAAGACATGAAAAGGCTTAGGCATATGATAGGTAACCCCATCGACACTGATCTGGTGCTCTTCCATGCATTCCAACAAAGCGGATTGAACCCGGGGAGTAGCGCGGTTAATCTCATCGGCCAGTACCATATTCGCCATTATCGGTCCGGTGCGAAACTCAAAATCTGCTGTTTTCTGATTATAAACCGAGACACCGGTGATATCACCAGGCAGCATATCCGGAGTAAACTGGATTCTTTTAAAGCTGCAGTTTACTGATTTGGCCAGGCTCCTGGCCAACATGGTTTTACCTACCCCGGGAGCATCTTCGATGAGCAGATGCCCCTGACTGATCAGTCCGATAACTGCCAGCTCAATCGAACGTGATTTGCCGATAATGACGTTCCCGATATTTTGTACAATATCATTGGCGATCTTCTGGGATTTTTTTAATGCTTGATCCACTTCACACCTCTGAAACATCAGAAAAATTGGAAGTATAATATTGGATAATCTTATAATTTCATTTTATCAAAATGGGTCTTATATTACCAAAATTATTACGAAAAGATTCCACGAAGATGGTATAATATCCTGAATATCTGGCGTAATAGATTGTCCAATAAGCTGGCCAGACCAGGATAAAATGCGTGCAAGGAGGAGAAGATGCTTACTCAGGAAAGTCTGCAAGCCAGGGTCACACGGTTGGAAGATATCAAGGAAATTGAGAAACTGCAATGCGTTTACGGTTACTATCGGGATTATGCTGATTGGGATAAGATAGTTGATTTGTTCTCAGAGAATGCCGAATCAGTAGAAGTTGCCGATCAGGGTGTTTACAAAGGAAAAGAGGGCGTTAAAAGGTACTATTTGAGGCTTTTAGGGGCCAAATTGCCCAAACCCGGAGCTCTGTCCTTACAAATACAACTTCAGGGGGTTGTCACAGTGGCGCCTGATGGAAAATCTGCTCAGGGACGCTGGTATGGATGGGCCATGGAGGCTTTACCCACCGCTGCGATTCATGATGGTGAATTACGTCAGGTTTGGACTCACGGGATTTATGAAAATGAATACATTAAAGAAGATGCTAAATGGATGTTCAAGAAACTGCATTATAACCTGATATTTCGTACTCCTTATGAAGATGGTTGGTTAAAAACCCCGGTAGTGGGTCAAATTGGTACCAGTATTGAAGTTCCTCCGGATGCACCACCCACCGCCTATCATCCCTATCCCTCCCGGTTGAGGGTTCCTTATCATTACACTAACCCGGTCACCGGCAAATAATATACCGGAGAATAAGGGAAAAGAAAACGGAGGGTAAGATGGACCAATCTGAACTAGAAGCCATAGATAAGCGGATTACCTGCCTTGAAGATATCCAGTCTATCAAGGAATTACAAATGAAATACGGATATTATTTTGAAACCCAAAGACTGAATGATATTGTAGATCTCTTCTCGGAAAATACGGAATCTATCGAAATTACCGATCATGGATTGTTTTATGGCAAAAAAGGTGTCAGAACCCAATTCCTTGAGTGGATGGGAGGGGGCGCTAACCGGCTATCACCTCCGCCGCCTTCCGGAAACCCAGCCATGTCGGGCGGACTGGTCTGTATCATGCAACTGCAAGGGGTGATAGAACTGGCTGATGATGGCAAAACTGCAACCGGCCGCTGGGTGTGCTTTGATATGGAATCCCGCCCCTGGTGCGGAGTGATGCGCCATTACTGGTTGCATGGCTATTACGAAAACAAATATATCAAAGAAAACGGCAAATGGCTGTTTTTGAAACTGCATTGGAACAATACTTTCTGGACTCCCTATGAAGATGGCTGGCTTAAGACACCATTATTGGGAAATATGAATGAGCATCCCACTATCAAGCCCGATCAACCGGCCACCGCTTTTCATCCTTATCCATCCGGCTGGCACCTGCCATACAGCTTCAAGCATCCTGTGAAAAGCTAGTATAATAGTACCTGTGTTATTGATCAAGTGGAACAGACCGGCAGCGGCAAGGATCAAAGCCGGTCTGTTTACATAATATAGTCTAAATATTGTTGAGAGTGCCTTCAGGTACCGAAGGCGCCAATGTATAAATATTATTTTCCGGGGGTGTGAAATGACTGTGCTGGTTACCGGCGGTACCGGTTTTATTGGTTCCCGAGTGGTGCGTGATCTGGTAAAACAAGGCCAGAAGGTAGTAGTTTACGATTGGACACCTGAGCCAATCATGTTGGAAAGGTTAATCCATCCCGCAGAATTGTTGAAGGAGGTTAAGGTTATCCACGGTGACATTACCAATTTTGCTCATCTCACTTCAGTAATTAAACAAAACAATGTTGATACTATGGTGCATTGTGCTGCTTTACTGTTACATGATGTCAATGCCAATCCGCTGCTGGCGGTTAAAGTGAACTGCGAAGGCACGGTAGCCGCTTTTGAAGCGGCCCGGTTATGGGGTGTAAAAAAAGTAGTATGGATTAGTTCTGGATCGGTTTTCGGACCTCCCGAAGCCTATGTTGAAGAATATATTCCTGATGACGCACCGCATTATCCGCAAAATTTATACGGCGGCACCAAATCACTGGATGAGCAGTTTGCCAGATATTATGTAGAAAGATATAACCTGGATATCGTAGCTATCCGCCTGGTACTGGTCTACGGCGCCTGGCAGTCACGCGGTCGCACTGCGGCTATTGTCCGGGAAATGGTGGCTAATCCGGCGATGGGCAAACCCGGAAAGGTCCCGGCCGCCCGTGATAATATTCTGGGTTGGACCTATGTTGATGACGCCGCCCGTGCAGTTGTACTGGCAGTTCTTTCTCCCCGCACCAAAACCCGCTCCTTCTCGGTACGGGGCAATATTCATTCAGTTGGTGAAATAGTTGATTACGTCAAGTCATTATTGCCGGATGCCGAAGTTAGCCTGCTTTCACTGGAGAAATCCATGAGCAATCTGATTATGACCTGTAAATATGATATGTCTAACATAGAGACAGAGTTGGGGTTCCATTTGCAGTGGAGTATGTCACAGGGTATTAAAGAGACCATCAATTTGATTCGTAGAGAACAAGGTTTGCCGGAAGTCTGAACGAGTAAATATCGCGGTGTTTCAGCCTGCTCTGGTACAGTAAAAAGTTCGCCGTCTTTTTGAATAACCGCCGGAGCGTCGTTAACGGTATCAGTCAACCGGCAGTATGGTGCCGAATACCTTTCTGGATTCGCTCATTTTATTTAAATACTGGTGAATATCTATCAATGTCCGCTTGACACTTTATCAAACTGGATATATAGTTCATCTGAATACAGAATACCTTAAGGCCCTGCTCTTCGATTAAAAATTGGCCTCGCTGAGTTTTTCTGCATCGATAATGGTTAATCAGAAATGATATCGCCATCAGGCTGGTTGAATACTGGTGAATCCAAATAACCCAAACAATAAGGTAAAAAAGAGCCTTAAATATAGCGTGCTTGACGGCGCGGCATTTTCGGCTATGCAGGGTCTAACCCAGAATTATGTTACTCCGTTTGCCCTGGAACTTAGAGCCACCACCACTCAAATCGGTTTTCTTTCCAGTATTCCCAATTTCTTGATGGCTGTATTTCAGTTATTGGCTCCTCGTTTATCCAGCAGAGCCGGCAGCCGTAAAGGCCTTATTCTTCCGGTGGTGTTCGCCCATGCCATGATGTTTATTCCATTGGCATTGCTGCCTTTTATTATCCCCGGAAGCAAAATTGTCTGGCTGATTGCCTTCGTTACTCTTAGCACTGTTTTAGGTGCTCTGGCTAATCCGGCCTGGGGCAGCATGATGGCTGATCTGGTACCCTCCAGTTTAAGGGGACGATATTTCGGTTTTCGCGGACGTATACTGATATTTATCGTGCTGGTATCAACCCTGGTTGCCGGAGGCTTGCTCCAGGTAATGAAATCCAGAGATGTTTTTATCGGATTTGCGATCCTTTTTGGAGCGGCCGCCGTATTCCGTTTGATTTCATGGTATTTTCTGTACAAACAATATGAGCCTCCCATGACACAGGAAACAGGGGACAGCCCGGGACTGTGGCAATTATTCAAGAATCTTAAAAGCTCGAATCTCGGCAAATTTACTATATACGTGGCTTCAATCAATTTCGTGCAGATGTTATCCGGCCCATTCTTTGCGGTCTACATGCTGCGTGATTTAAATTGGAGCTATACCTATTACATGTTGATCGCCTGTACCCATGCCCTTTCCCAGATGGCATTTCAAACTTTCTGGGGACGTCGTGGTGACAGAATGGGAAACCTCATGGTGGTCAGGGTAGCATCCATATTCCTGCCTATCTTGCCGATCAACTACCTTTTTAGCACCAACATTGTTTTTTTGATGGGTGCAGAAATTTTAAGCGGATTTACCTGGGCCGGTTTTAATCTGGGAGTTACCAATTTTGTTTATGATTCTACCAATCCGGCCATCCGCACCAAGCAGATTGCCATATTTAATACTCTCACCGGGTTGGCAATCTGTTCCGGAGCTTTAATAGGCGGTTTTATCGCTCCCCGTCTGCCGGAATTATTAGGATACCAATTGCGTACTCTATTCACCATATCCGGAGTATTGCGGGCTGTTCTGGCCATAATTCTTTTAAGATTAATTTTCGAAGTCAGAGATGTCCCTAAGGTAAGCTTGTTTCAATTCCTGATTGGCAGATTACCCAAATAGTGTTGATCAGAGTATCCATCTGCTGTAAATGACATCCAGTTTAGCTCAAAATATATAGCTGTTAACTTGAATAGATTATAATACCAATAAAAGGGTTATGGCTAATCTCGTAACGAACATTCAGGGGTATTCAATCCACGACGGACCGGGTATCAGAACTGTAGTGTTCCTGAAGGGATGCGGTTTGGCATGCCGTTGGTGTAGTAATCCCGAATGTATTTCCCCAATAGCCGAAGTTGGGTTTGTCAAGGCCCTCTGTACCAAATGTGGTAAGTGCGCAGGATCCTGTTCCGCTAACGCCCTCGTTTTTGAATCGGGCCGCCTACCCCACATCAATCGCGAACGGTGCACTGGTTGTGGAAAGTGTAGCCTGGTGTGTTCTTATCAAGCGATTGTTCCTTATGGCAAGCCGATGTCTGCCGATGAAGTCTTCGATATCGTAATCCGGGACAAAATGTTTTATGAGGCAT
>DAOUAU010000281.1:0-2388 GCA_034433195.1 Dehalococcoidales bacterium | reverse complement strand
ATGGATTTTCCTGCCGCCCAGCCTATTGTCGAAGCCTTAAAAAAACGGGCTGAGCATCCCTTTTATGGCTATACCCAGCCTGGCGCCAAAGTGCTGGAGTCTGTGGTGGAACGGTTGCAGCGCAAATTCGGCTGGAAAATTGAAGCTGAATGGGTGGTTTTTACACCCGGTGTAATTCCCGCTTTAAACATCGCCGTGCGGGCTTTCAGCCGACCCGGTGACGAGGTGGTTCTGCAACCGCCGGTTTATTTTCCTTTTTTTGGAGCGGTGACCGGCAGCGGCTGCCAGATTGCCAATAATCCCCTGAAATTAATCAACGGACGTTACGAGATGGATTTTGAGGATTTGGAGAAGAGATTTGGGCCCAGGGATGGCATGCATTCTGCCCCCAGCCGGGCGAAAGCGATCATACTTTGCAATCCTCAAAACCCGGTGGGACGTTTGTGGACTAAAGAGGAACAGACCCGCATGGGCGAAATCGTAATCCGTCACGGCGGCCTGGTGATTGCAGATGAAATCCACTCTGAAATATTGTTTAAGGGTTTCATACATACGCCTTTCGGTTCA
Organism: Dehalococcoidales bacterium; assembly: GCA_034433195.1. Lineage (GTDB taxonomy): Bacteria > Chloroflexota > Dehalococcoidia > Dehalococcoidales > UBA3254 > DATIKD01. The sequence goes on along the minus strand of DAOUAU010000281.1, from coordinate 1,821 downwards.
ATATCTGAAGAATTTGCCCAAAACAGCATCGTCTGCATGTCTCCCAGCAAGACCTTCAGCCTGGCCGGACTGGAAGTTTCCTCCATCATTATTCCCAATAAAAAATTGAGGGAAGCTTTTGCCAACACACGGGCCGGACTGGTTCCGGGACCCAATCTCTTCGGTTATGCCGCCATGGAAGCAGCCTACCGCTACGGCGATGAATGGCTGGAACAGGTACTGGACTATCTTCAGGCCAATCTGGAGTTCATGGTCACCTATTTTGAGAACCATATCCCCCAGATTAAAGTCATCAAACCGCAAGGTTCCTATCTGGTCTGGTTGGATTGCCGGGCACTCAGAATGGATGATCAAGGTTTAAAGCTTTTCATGCGTGAAAAAGCCAGAGTAGGATTTGATGACGGTTATCTGTTCGGTCAGGGAGGCAGTGGTTTTGAAAGAATCAACATCGCCTGCCCGCGGGCTATTCTGGAAGAAGCCCTGATGCGAATTGAAAAAGCGGTTAACAGTCTCTGATGGCTATGACTTTCACACTGGCAATATAAGGATATCAGGCGGGATCGGGTCATCCGCGGACTGGTGTCCAGGTTGAAAGCGAAAGTTATGCGACGGCGGCAGATCAGGCGACGGATCTAGATTGAGCTATGCTCTACAGTTTATCGTAACTTTTCATTTTACGGATTTCCTGTTAGAATTTTTATGGTTCACCGGTCATGAAGGATTTTGTTAGTGAAAACAAAAATCATTGTTTATTTCGGCGTTTTACTGTTGCTGGCGGTTTCCATGCTGCCCGGTTGTAAACGCGTCAGCAGTACTTTGAACGGTTCAGGCAAGATAATTGATCAAGATTTGGAAATCAAGGATTTTACCACTATCAATGCCAAGGGAGTTTATAACCTGATAATCCAGTCAGGCGAAACATATAAAGTGACCGTCAGTCTGGATGATAATCTGTTTAAACGGCTTCAGGTCAATATGGAACGCAAAACACTGAAACTGGGAATTGAGGCGCCAACCACTTTTTTCCCTACTACACTGAAAGTAACCATCACGATGCCGAAACTTTTAGGTTTGAATTTATCCGGTGGTGCCAGGGCGGCTATTTCAGGATTCAAATCTCCAGAGGATTTTACCTTGTTTCTCTCGGATAAAGGATGGTTAGAAGGCTCATTGGTGGCCAGCCATCTGACATTTCACCTTTCGGAGGGCAGCAAAGTAGCGCTCTCCGGATCCGGTTTGAAATTAACTCTTGATGCGGTTGGCGACAGTCAACTGGATATGACGCAATATGGTTTAATGCGGGCGGACGTCAAACTGGATGGTTCTTCCGTTGCTACCTTGAATGTCAGCGGGCAACTCGATGTGGAATTAAGAAACAAATCCAAACTCTTTTTTTCCGGCAACCCAATTTTTACCAAAACCTCGGTAACCGGGGGATCAACTATGGCGATGATTCAAAAATAACAGGGGGATATCCGATATGCTTAATCTGGAAAATACTGCTCTGGTGATGATTGATATTCAAGGCAAACTTTTAAATGTAATGTCCGAAAAAGAAGCCTTGTTGGAAAATGCCCAGAAACTGCTCAAAGGATTGCAGTTATTGGGTGTTCCGATTCTGGTTACGGAACAAAATCCCAAAGGTCTGGGACCTACGCAACCCGAACTGGCTCAATTGATACCCAATATATCACCGCTGCCCAAGTACTGTTTCAGTTGTTCACAGGATAACGGGTTTGGCCAGGCACTCTCCAAATTGAATCGCAAACAGCTCTTGCTGTGCGGCATAGAATCGCATATCTGTGTGTATCAAACCGCGCT
>DAOUAU010000280.1:0-6084 GCA_034433195.1 Dehalococcoidales bacterium | reverse complement strand
CACTGCGTCAAAATGGCCGATTCGGCGGGGACGGCCGGTGGATGCGCCGTATTCAAAAGCAATTTCACGTAGTTTGTCTGCGAATGCTCCTTTGATTTCAGTCACAAACGGCCCCTCGCCCACGCAGGTGGAGAAGGCTTTCATGATACCGGTGATGACCGGTCTCTCCTGACCGAAATAACCGGAACCCACCGGTCCAAAACCGGCAATAGTATTGGAGGACGTGGAGTAAGGGTAGATGCCGTAAATTATGTCCCGCAAAGCACCCAGCTGGCCTTCCATGAGAATGCGGGCGCCGGCCTTTTGAGCGTCTTTCAGGAGCTTGATGCTGTCACAAATGTGTGGTTTCAGAATAGCTCCCCACTGCATAGCCCAGTTGAAGGCGGTTTCCAGGCTGAAAGGTGGTTTGAGATAAACCCCGGCAAATAGCTTGTTTTTTAAGTCCAGACAGCGGATGAGCTGCTCTCTGAGGTAATCCGGGTGTTTCAAAGCGCCAACCTGTATAGAATATTTCAGGTGCCGGTCGGCGTAGATAGGACCGATACCCATCTTGGTGGAGCCAAAACCATGTTCACCCAGACGGGCTTCTTCATATCCGTCCTGAAGTTGATGAAAGGGAAACACGATCACCGCGCGGTCGGATATTTTATAATTGTCAGGGTTGATTGGCACTCCGCGCTCTTTAAGCTGGTTCATTTCATTGACCGCTGCTTCCAGATTAACGACGGCGCCGGGACCCAGAAGATTGACCACATTCTGGTAAAAAATGCCGGATGGAATAAGATGAAGCTTGAAATTGCCGAAATCGTTATCAATGGTGTGTCCGGCGTTATTACCGCCCTGATAACGGATAACTACATCAGCCTGGCTGGCGAAATAATCCACCATCTTGCCTTTGCCTTCGTCGCCCCAGTTGATGCCTGCAATGATTCGTAATGACATGATAACCTCTCCCACTCAGACAATATTCAAATCCAACCCCACTATATATTAGCCTATGCAGTATAAATGTCAATGGGCTTTTCTGTCAAAATGCATTAGACTGTGTAGGTAATAAGTCTGCAAACCGGGGATTTGTAAGGAAAAGGGATGCCAACTATCGAGCGCTATAAACTCTCTAAACCAAAAACACTATACCTTCTGGATAAATTTGAAGAAAATGCGCAAAAAATCGCTTCTTTGTGCGTGCCGCCCGGTTGCAGCGCTAAAACCATCGAGGGTCTGCTGGAAACCGTCACTGAAAAAGCACTGGTGCCGCCGGAAGCCCTGACGGCCATGCGGGAATCACCCACCGGAGCCATGCTGTTCATGGGGGATAGCCACCGTTATGTGGTGATGCCGCCATTTCCGGTCACAGAAGAAAGAAACTCACTGGTATGTGAGATTGAGCCGCTGCGTAATATCCTGAACCGCAAATTTCTGCTGGCTTTGATACTGGTCAGGCTGGGCGCCTTTGCCATCGGGGTTTTTCAGAGTGAAGAGCTGATAAGCTCCAAAGTTGGCACCGGCAATGTGCATGCCCGCCACCGCCAGGGAGGTTCATCTTCTCATCGTTTTGAAAGGCACCGGGAAAAGCAGATGGAGACCTTTTTTACCCGGGTCTGCCAGCATGCGCGGGAGCAACTTGAACCCCATGCCAGACAACTGGAGTGGGTCATCTACGGGGGAACGCGGGAAACGCTGCTGGAATTTCGCAAACAATGCCATTTCTCACAGCAATATGATGATCGCACGCTGGATATATTGCTGAATATACGGGAGCCCAAACAAGCCGGATTGCAGGAAGCCATCCGGGAGGCCTGGTCCAGCCGCATCATCAGTTGGGTGGAGACATAACCGGCTGCATGACGCGGGCGGTTTTCTTTTTACCCACCCAACACCCGCCATTATAATCATTTGTTCATGATTAAGAGTTCTACCGTGATCCCTGAGCTTCAAAGCGCTCTAGATATTCATCCACCGCCTTAGTCTCAAATCTGCCTGCTTTCAGCATGGCCCTGGCGACGTAAACGTCCTCAATTACTCCGCCGCTGACGCCCAATCCACCCATCAAGGTGCCGTTTTTGAGGAGGGGATAACCCCCCGCAAAAGTGATCCAGCGCTCATGAAAAAAGAGCGGGATCAACCCTCCGGATTTATATATTGGGGTGTAATCAGCGGTCGGCAATTTCCCTAAGACCGCGGTATAAGCTTTGTCCAGAGCGATTTGAGTGCTGCTGAGCATGGTGTTATCCATGCGTTGAAAGGCCAAAAGGTTACCGCCTGAATCTGAGATGGCCATGGTCACCGGCACTCCCTGTTTCAGGGCTTCCTTTTTCCCAGCCGGCAGCATTCTAAGAGCGATGTCCAGTGTCAGTCCCTGCCCGTAACACACAGTTCCTATCTTCCAGGCTTGCGGCGCTTCTCCCGGTCTTGGCATTATTTGCTCCTTTTTGTGCTTAGTTTATTTTTCGGTGATTTTAATAATAGCACGGATTCCGGTATCTGGTTTGTTTTCAGGTCAAGTATTATTTTACACGGCTCTGCATTTCCAAAATTAGTTTTATCCCCGCCAGATTGGCTCCGCTTTCTTCCAGAGCAACGATTTGCAGGATCACTTTGACGTCTTGATCGCTAAACAACCTTTGCCGGCTGGCGGTGCGAGCCGGTTTGCAGAGTCCGGCCTTCTCATAACTGCGGATTTTATGGGCTGGGGCGCCGGTTAGTATAACCGTGATGGCCATTGTGTACTTAGCCAGTTCCGGACTGTTGGATTGACTAAGGGGTTTCAAGGGTTGGTCTCCATTCAGGACAGATATACATAAATCATGATAACATCATTGATGAATATATTCAATAACCATCTCTGAAATAGCTAATTATAAGATTGATATTACATAATTATATTTATTAATTCAGTAAACTAAATTGATATATATTGTATCATTGAATACATTCTCTGTTATAATATCAGGAGGAGGTGGAAAAGAGATGGTAAATGAAATGGAACAAAACACTGGAGTTTATGTTATGCGCGTAGCGGCGATGTTGACCGGAATGCATCCGCAGACACTGCGCAAATATGAAAGAGCCGGATTGCTGGAGCCCTCGCGTAACAAGAAGCTCAGGATGTATTCAGATAAAGATATTGTCCGGCTGAAGACTATCAAGGATCTGGTGGAAAAGTTAGGCCTGAATATTGCCGGGGTGAAAATCGCGCTGGCTGTCCAGGATACCGTGGAAGTCATTCGCAAACAACTGGCGAGCTGTGAATTGACCGTAGAAAAACGCAAGCAGTTGCTGCAGTCTCTGGATGACGGTATTGCGTCTTTGGGGGCAGTATTTAAGGGCAGAACAGACTCTTTAGCTGTGCATGGCTCAGGCGCCGTTATTTAAAAAGTGGATATGAAAAAAGACGGTGTCAGTCAAAAAGAACACCGTCTTTTTGTTATCTGAAAAACGTCACGCCGTTAGTCTTATATCATTCACTCACCTCGCATTCATTGCTGTCACTGCTGCTTTTGAGCTCTGTATGTTACAATAGCTGAGTCAAAACACTGAATCATCTGAAGAGGGGAAAAATATGAATCAGTTAGAAGAAGGAAAGCAATTGCAACTGGATTTTGGGAAAATGGCCAGAGCTTCAGCCAAATGTCCGGATGTTATTCCCTGTGCCGTTCAGAACGTTGATAGCGGAGAGGTAATTTTAATTGCTTATGTCAATCAAAAAGCCTTAGAAGCCTCGGTTGAGAGTAAAACCGCTGTTTTCTGGTCTACCTCCCGCAATGAATTATGGCAGAAGGGCAAAACCTCCGGAGAGGTTTATGACCTGGTTGATGTCTATGTCAACTGCGAACAGAATTCACTGGTATATAAAGTACGGCCGCAACGGGGCGGCATTTGCCATACCAAAAACAGCCAGGGCGCAGCGCGTAATTGTTATTATCGCAGGTTGGATTTTGAAACCTGGCAACTGGAAAACCTGGACCCATGATTGTGGATGCCGCACCGGCCCCTTACTCAGGGGAAATGCATCAGCTATGCAAAATCCATCATTGCATAGCTGGAATGAATGCCGTCGGTTCTTTGATAAATGCCTTTTAGTCTTCTCTGTGACCGGTCATCGAAACGGCCATGCAAAGGTAAGGCCGGGTGATGCTCTTGGTGACGATCGGGCAATGCGGCACTCCGGCAGGAAGCACCACCACCGTGGCTTTATTAAAAGTGTGTTTTTCCTCTTCGGCACCGATTGACATTTCAACCTCGGCTCCCAGGTCGCTGAAGTTGCGGGGGTCGGAACCTATGAAAAAGACCGCTTCTTCATAGGTATGAACATGCGGTTTCCTGGACATTCCGGTGATGCCTGTTTCATAGGCATAGGCATATATGATATGGACATTCATACCATTCATATCCTTGGCGCCAACTGACATCAATTCCATATCTCTGATCTTGTGCACAGGCAAAGTTTTAACGCAATCTCCATATTTGGTGTCAGCCATAACAGTATCCTCCTGAAATTAATTTATCCCATTGTACAACTTTTACGCATACGATTCTATTATTGGATTCCAATAAGCGGCATGGAGGATGTGATTCGATCAGACTTATCCGGTTTCAAATTGTTTCTTATAATCAATATTCTTCAGGCCTGATTTATATTACAATATAACTGATGCCTATCTTTTAACACCGCCATCTGCCGGTGATGCCGTTCCATATTTTGTGATTGAGGACAATTCAATGTATAAAAAAAGAGTGTCCGGCTGGTGGTTGGATTGATGATCCGGCTATCAGAGAAGCAGATGGAAATATCCCACCGGGCACCGCTTTTGGGGATATTCCGGATGACCGGGCTTGCGGGCATGCTTTGGGGATAAAAAAATCTAAAAGTATTCTTCAGGAGGAATAGAGATGAGACCAGCTACCATTAAACCCGGAGTTTTTGCTGTAGGAGCCATTGATTGGAACCGCCGTTTATTTGATGCCTTGATTCCGTTGCCGGAAGGTACCAGCTACAATTCATATTTGATTAAAGGCAGTGAAAAAACAGCTTTGATTGATACTGTAGATCCTCCCATGAAGGATACCTTGTTCAGACATCTGAAACAGTTGAATGTAAACAAAATCGATTATGTCATTGCCAACCATGCCGAACAAGACCATTCCGGCAGCATTGCGGCGGTACTGGAGGCTTTCCCGAATGCCATGGCGGTCTGTTCCGTGAAATGTAAACCGTTTTTGAAAGACCTGATGAATATTCCTGATTCCCGCATCATTGATGTCCAGGACGGCCAGACCCTTTCATTGGGAGACCGTACTCTCAAGTTTCTTTACACTCCCTGGGTACACTGGCCTGAAACCATGGTCACCTACCTTGAGGAAGACAAAATGCTTTTCAGTTGTGACTTTTATGGCTCGCATATCGCCACCACTGATTTATATGTGACCGATGAAGGCAGAGTGCACGAAGCGGCGAAACGCTATTTTGCGGAAATCATGATGCCTTTCCGCACCAGTATTGAGAATAATCTGCAAAAATTGAAAGACTATGAAATATTCATGATTTGTCCAAGCCACGGCCCGATTTATGATAAACCCGATTTCATCATGAAACTCTGGCATTCCTGGGTTTATGATGCTCCCAAGAACATCGCCATTATTGTTTATACTTCGATGCACGGCAGCACTCAATTGATGGCTGACCACCTGGCCCAAACTCTGGCCATCGAAGGCGTTGAAGTCAGGATGTTTGATGTAGTAGTGACGGATATCGGCAAGTTAGCCATCGCGCTGGTAGATGCCGCCACTATTATTGTCGGGACGCCTACCGTTTTGGCCGGGCCGCATCCCAATATTGTGATGGCCGCTTTCCTGGCCAATGCTTTAAGACCGCGTTTGAAATACGCCTCTGTTTTCGGGTCATATCTATGGGGAGGCAAGACTCTGGAGATCATCAAGAGTATGCTGCCTAATTTGAATGTTGAACTATTGGAACCGGTGATGATCAAAGGGATTCCCAAAGAACAAGATTACCGCAATTTGGAAAAGCTGGCCGCGGCCATTGCTGAAAAACACAAATCCTTGTCTTTGCCATCATCCTGT
>DAOUAU010000279.1:0-4241 GCA_034433195.1 Dehalococcoidales bacterium | reverse complement strand
ACTCTTTCCACCACGGCTCCGGTGATCAAAGCCACGGTGATAATCGCAAACATCATTTGAAAACCCGAAAAGGCCAGATGGGGAACAGTGGTGGCGTAAACCGTGGAGGGGTCCTGCCCCACATTATTCAGGAAAGCGAAATTAAAGCCGCCGATGAAACCACCGCCGCCGCTGCCGAAGGCCAGGCTGTAACCGATCAGCACCCAGGCCACTCCGATCAGCCCCAGAGTCATGAAGCTCATCATGATGGTCGAGAGCGTATTTTTTCTTCTCACCATGCCGCCATAGAAAAAAGCCAGACCCGGAGTCATCAACATCACCATAGCAGTCGACATCAGTATCCAGGCCGTATCGCCGGGGTCAATTACAGGCATATCTTTACCTCCATAACTACAATACTTAAATTTTAAGACAGATATATTTCCGTCATGTTACGCCGGGGTTAACATTGTGTTACATATTTGGAGAAGCTGTTTTAGCCTCGTTTTTGACAATCTTATGAGTATATTATAAATTGTGTTTATTCACACTGGAGTTAAAGGCAGGGTTGAAAGAGGCACTGGCCGGGTTGACGTGTTTACGATCCTTATCTCGTATTCGATAATAAAATGATTTTGGGTATATAATGTGTATTTGTCCGGACCTGTAAAACCATTCAGGGGGTGATCAAGTGGCTAAAATAGCAGGCTTTAACTTCGGCTTCATCGTAGTAGACGAAAAACAGTACGATCACGATATCGTTATTTTACCGGACGGCACAGTCAAGGACCGCAGCCCGGGCAAAGGGAGGCTGGGCAGTCATTCTATCTCCCGCAGTGAAATTGAGGACCTGATTCACCAGCGGGCGGATATTATTCTGGTGGGTACCGGAGTTCAGGGCATGGCCCGCCTGGCACGCGATGCCGAACATTATGTTACGGTACCGAATATCAATCTGACTCTCTTGCCTTCCCCCCAAATCGTTAAAAAATACAACCAGCATGTCGAAGATGGTGAAAAAGTGACGGCCTTGATCCACGTCACTTGTTAGTGATAGAGTATGTGTCAAAAGAAGCCGGGCTTTCAGCGCTCTCTCTTCTTTTTGTATTCCAGATAATCCTGCAAACTGCGCTGACTGGCCAGCGTCATCGGTAGCGGTAGCATTTCCGGATAAAACCACCCTGTTTCAACACACTTACCGGGTTCACGAATGACCGGAACACCTTCAATGATGCGGCAAACAAAAGTGGGGGAAACCCAGTGTTGTCCCTCCACCGGCAGGATATGATCGATGACGTCTATCAACTCTCCCACTTCTATTTTAATTCCGTATTCTTCCCACATCTCACGTTTCAGACTGTCTGCCAGTTTTTCGCCGAACTCTACCGCTCCGCCGGGAAACTCCCACCGCCCGCTTTCGTTCCTCGCCAATGGACCTCTCCGGGCAGCAAACAGACGTCCCTCCGCATCTTCAATGATCGCTCCCACACCAACCCCGATATAGTCAATGCCGCGTTTCATCAAATATTCCTCGTTTTCTCAAAGAATGACAGGTGCGGACAGGTAGGCCGCTGTTTCCGGATGTCATCAAGCCGTAATATTGCCCCCGGGCACCAATTACTGCCTGACCGTATTGATGCTGAAGGTTTTCAACAGTCCCGGGTGAAGCGGTAGCCGATGTTGCGGACGGTTTCAATATAGACCTTCTCCGAAAGCTCTATTTTACTTCTTAAACGCCGGACATGTACATCCACCGTGCGGTCTCCACCGAAGTAATCATAGCCCCATACTTTATTCAACAGGGCTTCACGGGTGAAGACATGACCGGGCTCATTAGCCAGAAACTTCAGCAGCTCAAATTCCTTGAAGGTCAAATCAACTATTTTCCCGCCTATTCTGACCTCACAATCGGCCAGGTTCACTTCCAGTTCACCGCAGCGCAGGATCTCGTTTTGATTGGCGTAGTTCCTGGTCAACCGTCCAACTCTGGCCACCAGTTCCCGTTGATCATAAGGGCGGACCAGAAAGTCATCGACACTTAAAAATTCGTCGTTTTGGGTCAGGGATTCCATGCTCATCAGAGCCAGCACCGGGACTTTTTTGCGAATCCTTGAGGTGGAATTCAACTCTTTCAGGACAGCCCGGCCGGTCTTACCGTTTAATTCCAAAATCACCAGATGGGGTGCATCACGCACTACCCGGTCTATCACCCGGTCTTTGATATTGCCGGTAAAGCAGGTAAAACCCCAATTTGTCAGATCTGACTGGAGTTTGCGGGCAGTTTCATTTTCCTGGCTTACAATATATATGCTGGCCATTTTCGCCACCTCATGAGCTACATCCGAATTGCAATTCCTTTGCCGGAGAGGAATTGTTTGGTTTCACGGATAGTATAGGCTCCGTAATGAAATATACTGGCCGCCAGTACGGCATCCGCCTTCCCCACCATCAAAGCCTGATAAAAATCTGCGGGCCGCCCGGCTCCACCGCTGGCCACCACCGGTACGCTGACGCGTTCAGATATGGCGCACAGCAGTTCCAGATCATACCCGGCTTTGGTCCCATCCGCATCAATACTGTTGACCACGATCTCTCCAGCTCCCAATTCCACCGCCCGGCCAGCCCACTGAACGGCATCCAGTCCGGAGCTATGCCCGCCATCAGCGCCGGTATGGGTAAAGACCTGCCAGCGCTGCGGATTGGAACCGGGTATTCTTTTAACATCCATGCCCAAAACAATGCACTGGTTGCCAAAACGTCTGGCCCCTTCAGAAATCAAACCGGGATGCAGAACGGCAGCGGTATTAATGGACACTTTATCTGCCCCGGCTTCCAGCATCTTGTACATGTCCGTTACATTGCGCAAACCGCCGCCAACGGTCAAAGGGATAAATACTTGATTAGCGGTCCTTTTTACCACTTCCAGCATGATCGGACGTTCATCACTGGAAGCGGTAATATCATAAAATACCAGTTCATCCGCCCCTTCTTCATTATAAAAAGCCGCCAGTTCCACGGGATCACCGGCATCCCGGTGCGCCTTGAACTTGACGCCCTTCACTACCCTTCCATCTTTGACATCCAGGCAGGGGATAATTCGTTTGGTTAACATGGAACACCTCGAAAGTCCAGTGAAAAATCACAGATTAAAACGCCAATTTACCGATACAAGAGGATGCTACTTCCCGGCTCCGGCGAATTGAAAAAAGTTCTGATAGACCTGTAAACCCAGATCGCCGCTTCTTTCAGGATGAAACTGCACCGCCACCAGATTTTCCTGTGAGATGGCGCTGCCAAAGGTGATGCCGTAGTCAGTCTCAGCTAACACCACTGATTTGTCCTGCGGTTCGCCGTAATAACTATGCACAAAATAGAAATTGGCATTGTCCGGAATGCCAGCGAAGAGAGCGTGCGGTTTTTTCTGCCTGACCTGGTTCCAGCCCATGTGCGGCACTTTCACCCCGGACGGCAGTTTTTTCACTCTGCCGGGAATGATATTCAAACACTCGTTCCAGCCGCCCTCTTCGGTACCGCTATAAAGCACCTGCAATCCGATGCAAATGCCTAATAAAGGCCGTTTTTCCCTCACTAATTCATGGATGATTGAGTTAAGCCCCAAGCGGTTCAGACTGGCCATGGTGTCACCCCCCGCTCCCACACCGGGAAATATTACCGCCTCGGCCTTTTTGATCGAATCGGCCCGATGGGTAATTTCAGCCCTGTAGCCCAGGCGCATCACGGCATTACTGACACTGCGGATATTGCCGGCCCCATAATCTATTATCGCTATCATCGCAAACCGTCCTTCTGGCCTGATTATAACAATAATTATCCTGATTAGAAATGCTGCGATTGGTGGTGCCATTCACAGCCTGAGCTGTTTATGCGGTAAGTGCTTGCCGCATAAGCTTATTATAAAGCAAAGTGAATACGGCTGTCTAACTGCCTGTCAGCGTCATCCGTGTAAATAATATAACGGCAATTCCTTGTGTTATTTTTCCGCTTGTAGTGATATTGAAAACATTATCCTGTATCCTGACCGTCCGTCAGCATTTTGGCATCTGAGGACATCTGTCTGTATAATACGGAGGGACGGATATCTAAAAGGTCAGGGCAAAGTTATTATAAAACAGAACTGGTTCAAACTGATTAAAAACGATATGCACAGCCGCGCCCGGCTGGGTGAGCTGAATACTCCTCACGGCACTATTGCCACGCCGGTTTTCATGCCTGTAGGCAGTCAGGCCACGGTCAAAGGCCTG
>DAOUAU010000278.1:0-2594 GCA_034433195.1 Dehalococcoidales bacterium | reverse complement strand
TCCAGGCTCATTTTTTGCTCAGGGGTAATCACACCTTCTATCTGGATCAGATATTCCTTTTCGTGCTGATAGCGGGGATGGGTCAGATTGAAGGTTAATTCGCCATCATTAGTAATCAGCACCAGGCCAATTGAGTCTTTATCCAGCCTGCCCACCGGGTACAGGCGGACGGCGCGGTATTTAGCCGGGATGATATCCAGAATGGTGGTTCCACCGTGTTCATCTTCGGTGGTGGACACAATTCCCTTAGGTTTATTTAACATCAAATATATTACTTTTTCCGAATTCAGTATGACCGTTTTGCCATCTATGGAAATGCTATCTTTTTGATTATCAACCGGATGGATATAGCTCTCCACCGCTTTTCCGTTGACTGTGACACCGCCCCGTTTAATGATGGCGGCCAATTGCCGGCGTGAACCTATTCCGGCTGCCGCGAGCAGTTTGATCAGGGATTGTTGCGCCATTTATGCCCCTACTGTTCCATTATTATTCAAAAGCAAAAAACCGGGTGTATGTTCTAATCTTATATCATTGTGAGTGATGACGCCACCCGTTCAACCCGATATTGTCTGTTGGCGTTCAGGGAAAGTGGTTAAATGCATGAATCTCCTTCAAGGTTGAATTCTGTCATACATGCTCATATAATAAACAAAAATCGGTGTATTCGATGACAAGGGCTCACCGCGTGAAGTTATGTTGAAGGAGGTCAATACCATCTCCAATTTAAATTTCAGCAATTCCGGGAACCCAGCATCTTTGAAAAAAGCCTCTTCTTTCTTCACCACCACTTTACCGCTGTTCGTGATGGCCCATTTCGGCCATCATCTGATGACGGCCCTGCCGGGCATTCTGCTGCCTTTTTTCCGGGATGACACTACGCTCAGTGCCAACGGTCTGAGCAATTCACAGGTAGCCTGGGTGATATCCGCTTTTTCTCTGGCATACGGTTTTGGACAATTGCCAGGTGGCTGGTTGGCAGACAAAATCGGGCGGCGGGCCATGATCGGTGTTGGTATCTTTGGCGTGGCAATGATCGGAGTCCTGATCGGGCTATCTACCACTTATATGCTGCTGCTGGTATTGCTGGTAGTGATGGGCCTTCTGGGCGGCGGTTATCATCCATCCGCAACACCCTGGATATCGGCTTCTGCCGGAGAAGCTAACCAGGGACGGGCAATCGGTTTCCATTTTGTGGGTGGTGGAGCGGGATTTTTTGTGGCTCCCTTCCTGGGCGCGGCCATTGCCGCCTCCCTGGGCTGGCGTTGGGCTTTTCTCATCCTGGCCATTCCCTGTGCCATCTTCGGTATTGCTTTTTTTATCATTTTGCGCCGCCAGAAAGACGCCAATCTGAGATCAGTAGCTGATTCTCATCGTGGCGGAGCGGCTATCTCCGAAAACCGCTGGAAACCGTTGATTGCCTTGATTGCCATGAGCTTCATCGGAGGCAGTTTGGGTTCGGTGATGATGTTCTTTTCGCTGTACCTGATAGATGTTTATAGTATCGCCAAACAAACCGCGGTTTATGTGGTAGCCATCTCTTCCTTTGCCGGAATCTGGGCCGGACCGGTAGGCGGCTGGATTTCCGACCGTATCGGACGATTGCCAATTATCATTCTAACCTCTCTGGTGAGCGGATTGATTATATTGGTGGTGCAGTGGATTCCTTATGGTCCCCCTTTGTTCGCCATACTCCTGGTATCGGGTATTAATATGTACCTCGGCGCTCCGGTTTCGGAAGCTTTTATCATGGGCCAGACCTCAGTCAAAAACCGTTCTTTTATCTATGGAATGTATTATCTGGCCGGGCAAGGCGGCGCCTTGTTCGCGCCTTTGATGGGGCTGCTGATTGACAAACAAGGTTATCAGTGGACGTTCATGATGGCGGGAGCCTCAGTGATACTGGTTACTATCATTTGCGGCTCAATCCTGTGGTCGTCACGCAAGTTACCTTCCCAGGTTGCGAATATATAGGTTGACTCTGAAAAGCTGTGTCTTGACAGTGAACCGCTAGCAGCGGTTGAGGCAAACTGTGATGAAGCTATGGACATGGAGGTTGAAGGATGGATTATCAGGATATTGGCCGGCGGCTCCAGGTATTGGAAGACCTGGAGGCTATCAGAAACCTGCACCGCGACTATATTTTCTGGGTTAACAACCGGGAGTGGGACAAGGTGGTGGAATGCTTTGCTAATGACGCTCAGGTCCAGGTGTTCTATCATTCCCGCAGCGATGGAATACAGCAAATCCGCCACCTGTTTTTCAATGAGATTGCCAAGGTCAACGCCGGCAAGGGGAGGGATGCGCACTTTACCACCATGCCGGTTATCCAGGTTGACGGCAATCAAGCTTCAGGCCACTGGATGCTTTATATCTTGATCTCTGACCCGGTCACCGGTAATGCTCTGAAAAACCATCAGGGCCGTTATCAGTGTGAATATGTCAAACTGGACGGACACTGGAAATTCAGCAAACTGGTCTGGGTCAATCCCTATACTCATTTAATTTACAACCCGTTACCCATAGTGAAGGAATAAGCAGTGATTTGAATTCAAAAATCATAGTTGAAGGATCGGGATTCAATCCGGTAACTA
>DAOUAU010000277.1:0-7525 GCA_034433195.1 Dehalococcoidales bacterium | reverse complement strand
CCCAATCAATATTACTATCCAAACCGCTACCAGGGGTAATGAGGTAGTTAATTTCAGGATGTCTCAATTGATATCATTGGTGAACTTGATACCTCCGAATTGCTGCAGCGCAGAAAGCGCTCCGAAAACCACCAGGTAAACCGCCACCAATGTCAAAAATGCCTTGTAGACTTTGTTTGAATAGGCCCATCTGGTGAAAATGTTGGTTTGATCGTTGTTATCTGAATTTTGTCTTTTTACCATCATTACCTCCTATCAAGATGCCAATAAATTAAGCATTCGGATGATAACATAATCAGATAATTAACACAAGATTATTGACAATTGTACTGAACAGTTTAAGCTGCGCTGAAGATGCCGGGGTGTTGATGACCAGGTGTATCCATGTCCGGAGCCAACCGGAGGAGTGGTCTCAGCAGCATTTCGCTCTGAAGTCGAAACTTCAGTCAGTACATTGTGGCAGGAGAAAACGGGGAGGAGACATCCCTGTTCAGCGGGCTGGTCGTCACTTATCCAACATTCGCGATTCCGGAGATAGGTATACATCACTAACAAAAGTGGTTAGCCTGTCTGCAGGGTCATAGCTTAACGGTTCATACCGGTTTTTCGGTTTTCATATACTTGATCTTGCCGATCATTAAGGTGATGTTGAATGTTACACCCAGTACGTTCCAGATAATAATCGGCAGCAGCCGGTCAATGATGCCGTAGGACAGCCACAACAGACCACCTATCACGAACATCACACTGAATAATAAACTGATATCTCCGGCGCTTTTTGTGCGGTAAATACGGATGACCTGTGGAACAATGCCAAAAGTGGAAAATATCCCGGCGATCAAACCCAGGATTTCACCAGAAGAACTAAACAAGTTATACCTCCGAAAAGATTCAAATACACTGGCGCCGGACCGGACCATCGTTGTGGCGCGGATGAAACATTTACACTGCTGATAATGATGGCTTCAGGGTTTGGATCAAGGGTTCAGGTGAGAGATCTGGGACGATATTGCAGCGCCTCAGCCAGATGATGGGCCCGGATGTTCATGCTATCATCCAGGTCAGCGATGGTGCGGGCTAACTTCAGTATGCGGTGGAATGCCCTGGCTGACAGATAGAGTTGTTTCATGGCCGCTTTTAACAAGCTCTGAGCGGAATCCTCCAGGGCACAGAATTCTCTTACGGCTGCGGTATTCATCTCGGAGTTGGAGGCGGTTTTCACTCCCGTAAAGCGCCGGCGTTGAATCGCCCGGGCGGCTTCTACTCTACCCCGCACTTTTTCTGATTTTTCACCCAAACGGTTGTCGGCCAGTTTTTCGTACGCAATGTGGGGTACTTCAACGAAAATGTCCACCCGGTCCATGAAAGGCCCGCTGATGCGTCTGTGATAGCGTGAGACCAGATTGGGCGGGCAACTACAGGGGTGGTAGGGATCGCCAAAATAACCGCACGGACAGGGGTTCATGGCGCCCACCAGCATAAAATTGGCTGGAAAGGTGACTGAGCCATTGGCCCGGCTGATGGTCACCACCTTATCTTCCAGCGGCTGCCGCAAGACCTCCAGAACGGAGTGATCAAACTCCGGCAATTCATCCAGAAAAAGCACTCCATGATGACTGAGAGTGATTTCACCGGGTTTGGGCCAGTGTCCGCCGCCCACCAAACCGGCATAGCTGATAGTATGATGCGGAGACCGAAAAGGCCGCTGACGGATCAAGGGAGTGTCTGAGGGCAATAGTCCGGCCACACTGTATATCCTGGTGACGTTCAGTGCTTCATCAGAAGTAAGTTGGGGCAGAATGCCGGGCAGAGCACGCGCTAACAGCGTCTTACCGCTGCCGGGGGGACCACTCATCACAATATTGTGGCCGCCGGCCGCCGCCACTTCAATAGCTCGCTTAACGTGTTCTTGACCTTTGATTTCAGCCAGATTGATTTCGGCGGCAATGGAGACTGATTCCGGAATTTGGCCGGAAGGCTGATATGAAGGGGCTTTGATCTCACCTTTTAAATATGCCACCAGGGAGGCCAGGGATTCGAAGGGTAAAATCCTGGCGCCTTCTATCAGGGAAGCCTCCCGGGCATCCATCAAAGGCACCACTATGTCAGTGAAACCCAGTTGTTTGGCAATGCCTACCATAGGTAAAATGCCGCCGGTATGCCGCAAAGCGCCATCCATCGAGAGTTCACCCAGAAAGACCATCTTTGACACATCAGCAACCAGTTGTTCGGTAGACAGCAGGATTCCAATGGCTAGAGACAAGTCATAAGCCGGGCCTTCTTTTTTAAGGTCGGCTGGAGCTAAATTGGCAGAGATGCGGCGCCCGGGAAAGGAAAAACCGGAATTGCGGATGGCGCCGCGCACCCTTTCACGAGCTTCTTGTACTGCTTCATCTGGCAGTCCAACAACGTAGAACCTGGGCAGACCGGGTGAGATGTCCACTTCGACCTGGACCATGTAACCGTCCAGACCCATCACTGCGCAGCTGTTGACCTTGCCTAACATCCTTATAATGTTACAGGGGTATTCAGCCAGTGTCAACGGAATATTCAACGCGGGGTAGTGTATCATGAGTAGATGTCAGCAGGAAGTTCCAGAGGTTTCCAGAAAAAGTCAAGCCATTGTCAAATCAAGGGCTTTAAAAAGAAGACATATTTTTTCATGGAGCATTTTGATTATAAATCTGGCGGCGGTGACATTCAAACAGAAGATTCATTAACCAAAAATAAAGAATCCCAGCGCGATGAATAAAATGACGATTCCCACCGCCACACAGATTTTCCCACCGGTCCGAATGGCGTTGGGCTCCTGGCGGCCTGGATTGCGGTCCAGAAATTCCCGTACATCGATTTTTGCTGAGACTGAACTGTACCAGGCGCCTTCTTCTCTGCGGCTCCAAAAAAAAGCGATGATGCCCAAAATCAGAAAAAAGGCACCGATAATGGTGGTGATGATCAGCTCCTGACTGGACATGGCTCATCCTCCCCTCTGATATAAGTATCTCATGACTCAATATAGGCGTTTTCGAGTCAGATTACAATAATTATATATGAATTAGCTATTGAAAAGAAAATGAAGAATTCTTGAGCCGGATAAATGTGGGATCAGATAGACCAGGCCTGGAAATTGGGATAAAACAGTGGCAGATTACAGACAATCCCAAAAGGGAAGGGTTTTGGTCTCCCCTTTTGGGATTACCCAGTCTCAGATGACTATTATTTAACTTCGACGGTGGCGCCGGCAGCTTCCAATTTCGCTTTGGCGGCAGCAGCATCGTCTTTATTAATGTTCTCTTTGATGGCTTTGGGAGCAGCCTCAACCAGTTCTTTGGACTCTTTAAGACCCAGGCTGGTGAGCTCTCTGACGGCTTTGATGACATTAATTTTATTCGCGCCGATTTCTTTAAGGATAACAGTAAACTCAGTCTTCTCTTCCACAGGCGCGGCGGCGACAGCGGCTACGGGTGCGGCAGCGACTGCGACGGGGGCGGCAGCACTGATACCGAATTTGGTTTCCATTGCTTTGACCAGTTCAGCCACTTCCAGAATAGTCAAACCTTCGATTAAAGCCAATACTTGTTCTACTTTAGTTTCAGCCATTTTATTTAACTCCTTCTAATTGTTTCATTCTTTCTTGTAATGCAACCAGCAATCCCCGTGTGGGAGCATTGACCATGGACATCAAACCGTAGATCGGTCCCTGGATGCCTCCCATCACCTTGCCAATAAGTACCTTTTTGGTAGGCAGGGTAGCCAGTGTGGCTATATCTCTGGGTCCCAGCAATTTATTCCCCAGGAACCCGCCTTTAATGGAGATTGCCATCTTGGAGGCGGCCAGGTATTCGGTTAGAGACCTGGCAGATTTTGAGATGTCTTCTTTGGCGAAGATGATGGCCATTTGCCCTTCAAAAATGGCGCTGATGTGTTCTTTGCCGGCTTTTTTCGCAGCAATTCTGGCAAGAGTGTTCTTGACTACGTGGAACTCCCCTCCACTTTCGCGGATTTTACGGCGCAAGTTCACTAAATCCGAGGTTTTGAGCCCACGATAGTCAGTCATAATACCGGAATCACATTGAATAAAAGTCTGCTCGAGGCCGTCCATGATCTGTTTCTTTTTTTCCGTCGGCATCTTTTATTTCTCCTATCGTTTTCCTATATTCACTAATCTGGACAGGACCCATAAAAAAAGTCCTTGTGCCGGCACAAGGACTTAATAATCAAGTTTGGGTCCTTTTCCTCGGCAGGCACACTCGGCATTAATCCCCCGAAGGGGAACCTACTATCTCAGGATTAGACTGAATTCAACAATATTCAGATGTATATAATAAAGTTGTTTGAATAAAACTAAGTCTCCGGAGCAAACGCTTTAAGGTCCAGCTTTACGCCGTGACCCATACTGGTACTGATCGAGGCGCTTTTAATGAATTGCCCTTTGGCTCCAGTGGGTTTAGCCTTTTCGACAGCGTTGACTACAGCGGTCAAGTTATCTACCAGTTTCTGGTCATCGAAGCTCTTTTTACCCACGACTACATGAATCAGGTTAGTTTTATCCAACTTGAATTCAACACGGCCTTTGCGGGCTTCTTCAATGCTTCTGGCCAGATCAGCACTCTGCACCACCGTACCGGCTTTAGGATTGGGCATGAGGCCTTTGCGGCCCAAAACCTTGCCCAGTTTGGCAATTCTACCCATCATATCAGGAGTAGCCATGGCGATCTCAAAATCAGACCAGCCTTCTTCTACTTTCTTGATCAGATCGTCACTGCCGACAAAATCCGCTCCGGCATCACGGGCGGCTCTTTCAGCTTCACCCTGAGCGAAGACGGTAACACGGATCTGCTTACCCAGACCATGGGGCAAAAGTGCTACGCCACGGACCTGCTGGTTAGCATTGCGGATGTCAACTCCCATGCGCAGATGCAGTTCTACGGATTCATCAAATTTGGCGTAAGCAGCTTTTTTGGCTGCGGATACGGCTTCAGCCGGGGCGTAATTTTTGGCTTCATCAACTTGCTTGGAAGCCTCAATGTATTTTTTACCATGATGTACAGCCATTTTACTTTACCTCAACACCCATGCTGCGGGCAGCGCCTTCAATCAGTCGTTCAGCCGCTTCAATGGAATTAACATTCAGATCCTTAGATTTGATCTGAGCGATTTCTCTTAGTTTAGCCCTGGACAGTTCTCCCACTTTCTGTTTACCGGTGGTTTGCGCACCTTTCTCAATTCCCAGCGCCTTCTTGATTAAATCGGAAGTGGGAGGAGTTTTGGTGATGAAGGTGAAAGATCTGTCATCATAGACGGTGATCTCCACCGGGATAATAGTACCGGCTTGATTGGCTGTCCGGGCATTATAATCTTTGCAGAATGCCATGATGTTGACACCGTGCTGACCCAGTGCCGGACCGACCGGAGGCGCCGGGTTAGCTTTTCCCGCTGGAATCTGCAATTTGACAATCGTAATTACTTTCTTGGCCACTTTAATACCACCTACCTAAAGTTTATCAACCTGGAGAAAATCCAGTTCCACCGGAGTTTCCCGCCCAAACAAAGAGAGGAGGACTTTAACTTTACCTTTTGCAGGAACAAGATCGTCCACCACTCCAACTGAATCAATAAAGGGTCCATCGATGACCCTGACGCTCTGACCTTTGCGGAAACCTACTTTAACCTTGGGTGTTTCCGCTGACATTTGCTTTAAAATCTGTTCTACCTCTTTAGGCTGAAGCGGTACAGGTTTATTGCCGCTGCTAACAAAACCGGTAACACCGGGGGTATTGCGAACAATATCCCAGCTCTGGTCGTTCATTTTCATTTCTACCAGAACATAGGCGGGCAGAATCTTCTTGATGACATTGCGTCGCTGCCCGCTTTTAACTTCAACTTCCTGTTCGGTAGGGACAACTACCTGTGAGATATCAATGCGGGTATCCATGAACTTGATACGCTGCTCAAGGTTCTTTTTTACCCTTTCCTCATATCCTGAGTAAGTGTGTACGGCAAACCAGCGTTTCTCGTTATCTTCCACCGTACGCCTCGCTAACCATTTTCAAAAGTTTTTCTATACCTCCAGGTATTAAATGCGTATTAAGTCTTGAGTTGGTTATCTGAGCAATAACTTATCCACTGCAGTCGAAAATCCCAAATCAAACAGATACAGGATAATGCCGATAATGATTGATACCCCTAGAACCAGGAGGGTCAGGTAGGTGGCTTCACGCCGGGATAACCAGACAACTTTCTTCATTTCGGCCCAAATGCCGGAGAAGAATCTGGAAAACCGGTTGCCGGCAGGTTTGCTGGCCACTGCATGTGTTGTCATAAGTTATCACTCCCGCCTTTCCCTGCTATTTGGTCTCTTTGTGCCCGGTATGCTTTTTGCAGGCCGGGCAGTATTTGCTCAGTTCAAGTCGACCAGGGTCGTTCTTCTTGTTCTTGTAAGTGGTATAACTTCTCTCCTGACAGGTAGTACAGGCGAGATGAATGATTATTCTGTTTTCACCCTTTTTAGCCATATTAGTTGATAACGCTGGTCACAGTCCCTGCGCCAACAGTTTTACCCCCTTCTCGAATAGCGAAGCGGAGACCGGGTTCCATGGCCACCGGGTAAATCAGTTCAATACTGGCCTTAATGTTGTCTCCGGGCATCACCATCTCAACACCCTGAGGCAGATTCAAGACACCCGTAACGTCTGTAGTCCGGATATAGAACTGGGGTTTGTAGCCGGTGAAGAACGGAGTATGACGACCGCCTTCTTCCTTGCTTAAAACGTAAATTTGGACTTCAGCTTTGGTAGCGGGTTTGATAGAACCGGGAGCCGCCAGAACCTGACCGCGCTCAATATCAACTCTTTCAACGCCTCTCAATAGCGCGCCAACGGCATCACCGGGTTCGGAAACATCCAGTAGTTTGTGGAACATTTCCAGTCCGGTGACCACTGTTCTGCGCGGCTCATGATGCAGACCGACAATTTCGATTTCATCGCCGACTTTTACGATGCCGCGTTCTACACGGCCGGTGGCAACGGTGCCTCTGCCTTTAATGGAGAAGACATCTTCCACGGGCATCAGGAACGGTTTGTCCTTGGGGCGAACCGGATCAGGAATATATTCATCTACAGTGTTGACCAGTTTCAGGATAGGTCCGCACCATTTGCACTCGGTCTTGCCACAACCGCATTCCAGGGCTTTGAGGGCAGAGATTCTGGTGACCGGAACTTTTTCACCGGGATAACCGTTCTTGGTCAGTAAATCCCTGACTTCAACTTCGACCAGCTCAAGTAATTCTTCATCTTCCATCATATCGCACTTGTTAAGGGCGACGAGCATGTGGGGCACTTCCACCTGATGCGCCAGTAACACGTGCTCTCTGGTCTGGGGCATGGGTCCATCCGGAGCGCTGACGATCAGAATAGCGCCATCCATCTGGGCCGCGCCGGTAATCATGTTTTTGATGTAATCAGCATGACCAGGGCAGTCTACATGCGCATAATGCCGCTTGGCGGTTTCATATTCAATATGAGAA
>DAOUAU010000276.1:0-9532 GCA_034433195.1 Dehalococcoidales bacterium | reverse complement strand
AAAACCAGAGGTGGACAGGTTGATCCGCGGCGCAAACAAACCCCTTCTTCGGTAACAATTAATATGATTCAACGAATACCGGTTCGGTAAGGTTTTTATTTGATTTGACACGCTCCGTTTACACCTTGACCAGCACCGGTATAATGACCGGCTTGCGGCGAATTTTCTCATAGAAGAAATTGTTGAGGTTATCTTTTACCATCATGGAGACGACGCTCCAATCCAGCAATTGCTTTTCATGATTGAGGATTTGCACCAGGTAGTCCCGGCTTTGTTCTAACAATTCTTGCGCTCCATGGGTATCTACAAATCCGCGAGAGACAATTTCCGGCCGGCCCACCAGTACGCCGGTTTCCTGATTGACCGCTATCACCACCATGGCAATACCATCTCTGGAAATCACCCGGCGGTCATGCAGCACCACGTTGCCAACGTCGCCAACACTCAAGCCGTCAACATAGACATGACCGGCGCTGATTTTGCCGGTAAGTCTGGCTGAATTGGCATTTAGTTCCAGGATATTGCCGTCCTCCATCACGAAGGTATTGGCTTTGGGGATACCTACCGCTTCAGCCAGTTTGGCGTGCAGCGTCAGATGACGGTATTCACCGTGAACCGGCATAAAAAAGCGCGGTTTCACCAGGTTCAGGAGCAATTTCAATTCTTCCTGGCTGGCATGGCCGTGAACGTGCACCTGGGCCAGCCGGTCATAAATCACCAGCGCTCCCCGTTTAAAAAGCGTATCCACGGTGCGGTTAACCAGCGCTTCATTGCCGGGAATAGGAGTAGCTGACAGGACAACGGTATCACCTTTCTGCACATGTACCTGGCTGTGGTCCTGGTTAGCCATCCTGACCAGCGCCGAGGTGGGTTCGCCCTGGCTGCCGGTGGTAATAAAAACTACTTTATTATGCGGCATCCCGCGTGATTCTTCCAAACGCCCCAGGACATTGCCGGGAGCATTCAAATAACCCAGCTCTATGGCCATTTTTATGTTATCATTCATGCTGCGGCCGACGATAAAACAGCGCCTGCCATATTTTGTAGCCGCGTCTATAACCTGCTGGATACGGGATATCAGAGAGGCGAAAGTAGTAACGATAACCCGTCCCTGGGCGTTGGACATAATGCGGTCAAAGGTTTCACCCACCACTCTTTCGGATGGCGTATAGCCCGGCAGTTCAGCATAGGTAGAGTCCGCCATCAGCAACAAAACACCCTGAGTGCCCAGTTGCGAGAGCCGTGACAAGTCGGTGGGTTTACCGTCCACGGGGGTGTAGTCCAATTTGAAATCACCGCTGTGTACCACGGTGCCAACCGGGGTATAGATGATAATACCAGCAGCGTCCGGTATACTGTGGCAGACATGAAATAATTCAATTTTAAATTTTCCCAGCGGTACCTGGACACCGGGCAGGATGGTTTTTTGACGCGAAGCTCCGAGGATTTTCCCTTCCTTCAGTTTTACTGAAATCAGCCCCTGGGTCAGCTTGGTGGCATAAATAGGCACATTGCCGCCGATTTGATTTAGAATATAGGATAAAGCGCCGATGTGATCCTCATGTCCATGCGTGATCACGACGGCTTTGATTTTATCTTTTTTATCAGCCAGATAACTGATATCCGGGATCACCATATCAATTCCCAGCATATCTTCGCCGGGGAACATCAAACCGCAATCTATGATGATGATATCATCTTCATATTCCAGCAGCATCATGTTCTTGCCGATTTCATTTAAACCGCCCAGCGGGATAATTCTAAGTTTGGATTTATTCATACTCTCCTAAAACATGTTTAATTGTTTGGGTTTTTCCGCCGCCGGTGGCGCAGCGGTCTTTTGAAGTTCGTTTAAAATGGACGGAAGCTTCAACATATCCTGTTCTATTTCATAGCGCAGGTTTTGCTGATGCAAGGCGGCCGCCGGATGGTACATGGCAAAATACACCACACCATCCTTTTTCAGATAGGTGCCGTGGATTTTGCTGATAGAGCTGTTGGGGAAATAGCGAGCCATTGAATGACGGCCTAAAGTGACAATTATTTTGGGTTTGATGAGTGCTATCTGGCGGTCTAAAAAATAACTGCAGGCGGAAATTTCGGCGGGCAATGGATCACGGTTGTTTGGAGGGCGGTGTTTGACCACATTGGCAATGTAAACTTCGCTGCGTTTTAAACCGATTGAAGCGAACATCTGATCCAGGAATTTCCCGGAAGCGCCTACGAAAGGACGGCCCAGGCGGTCTTCATTTAACCCCGGGCCTTCTCCTATGAACAGAATCTGAGCGTTTTCATCACCTTCACCCGGAACCGGATTCGTGGCAGTTTTATAAAGGTTGCAGCGTTTGCATACCGCCACGTCTTTATAAAGCTCAGTTAATTCCGACATCTAATCCCAATTTCCAAGTACAAATCAACTAATATTCAAGCACGCCGTCTGCGCTGCTTGAGATGTGCCTGAAATACTTTTAATGAACTAAACTAATCTTAACAAATCAAATAGGTAAAATCAATGCAGGTGAACTGCCTGAACAAAGATCCACTCCAAATTTGACAAATGAAAGTAATTTCAGAGTTACCACGTGTCTTCAGCGTCAGCTATGCCGGTTTAGTGTTTTAATTTTAGGCCGGTACGATTATAATAGTAACAATTATTAAACAGGAGAGATAACAAAGGAGATTTGAAGTGACCAAAACTAATCAGCAGCTACTAAAAGAACGTGAACAAAGGATATTGGATGCGGTAGAACTAAGAAAACCGGATAGAGTCCCGATTTCAATTCCATTCAGCTATTTTCCGGCAAAATTTACCGGAACAGTGGTACCCAGAGACTCCTGGTATGATTTTAAAAAATGGAAGGAGGCCTATTTTAAAACCGCTGAATATTATCAACCGGATAGCTGCGGCCTGGCTTACAACAGCTCTGGAGTGGTGATGGAAGCCATGGGCAGTAAAACCATGGTATGGCCTGGACACGGTGTTTCCATTCATCATTCGCATCAATTTGTGGAAGGCGAATACATGAAAGCGGATGAGTATGATTGGTTCATCAATGATTTGTCTGATTACCTGGTGCGGCGTCATTTGCCGCGAACTAACGGTTTGTTGGAACCCTTGAGCCAGCTTCCCTCGTTGACTTCCCTGATGGGCGGAGTGCCTTTCTTTAATGTAGCCAGTCCTGAATTTGCAGATATGATGCTGAAATTACTTAACATCGCCAAAGATGCGGTAGCCTGGTCCAGGGAAATCATACTTATGAGCCGGGAAATGAACGAAAGAGGCTTTTCCGGCCGGGGCGGGATGATGGCCGGTCTGGTGCCTTTTGATACCATCTCTGATTCTTTCCGGGGTATGCGCGGCGCTATGCTGGATATGTATCGCCAGCCGGATAAATTACTGGCGGCCATTCAAAAACTTTCTGATTTACAGATTAAAAACATCGCCGCCGCTCCTGATGCCAACGGTTTTATCACTTCATTTATTCCGCTGCACCGCGGCGCGGATGGTTTTATGTCTCTCAAGCAATTTGAAAAATTTTATTTCCCTTATCTGAAGAGATTGGTGGAAGCTCTGGTGTCCAAGGGTTATACCCCCAATATATTTTATGAAGGTGACTATACTACCCGTTTGGAATACTTGCGTGACCTGCCCAAAGGCAAGATACTGGCTTTATTTGATCGTTCGGATATGAAGAAAGTCAAAGAAGTGCTGGGTGGACACACCTGTATCGCCGGTAATATGCCTTCCTCCATTCTGCAGACCGGGACGGTAGATGACGTCAAAAAAGCTTGCAAGTGGTTGATTGACGTTGTCGGCAAAGACGGCGGTTATATCATGGCTCCCGGTTCATCCGTGGACGAAGTAAAACCTGAAAACCTGAAGACCATGGTTGACTTCACCAAAGAATACGGGAAATACTGAAGAAGGAATCAAGGGCTGCCCTTCAAGGGCAGCCCTTGTGGGTTTCAATACATCTTAATCAAGGTTTTGATGGATTTGCCTTGCTTGTGTTTTTCAAAGGCTGCCTGAATATCTTCCAACGGGAAGATATCAGTTACTATCCCTTCCAGATCAAGTTTGGGCAGTACATTCAATGCCCGCGGGAAAGAATAGGGGGCGATAAAAACGGATTTGATAGTCAATTCGTTGGCATACATATAGAATGGATTGACCGGAATTTCTTTATCATAGGCATATACCGCCGCCCAGATGATTGATCCGCCCTTGTCCGCCAGATATAAGGATTGTTTAGCGGCACCCAGGTTGCCGCTGGCTTCAATGACAACATCAAAACCCCGGCCTTGAGTCATTTCTTTACCAATTTTAACGATATCCTGTGTAACCGGATCAACGGTGAGATCAGCCCCCAATTTTTTGGCCAAATCACGTTTAAAATCGATGGGCTCTGAAACCATGACATTAGTAGCGCCGGCTTTGATGGCCAATTCCAGAGCCAGTAGACCGATAGGGCCGGCACCGGAAATCATCACTGACTTTCCGGGAGTGATATTGGCCTGGTCCATGGTGTGAATAGCAATGGAAACCGGCTCCAGCAAAACTCCTTTTTCAAAGCTGATATCATCCGGTAAAAGATAGATGGCGGCCTCATGATAAACGGCATATTCGGCGTAAGCGCCGGTAGCTCCGATGCCGTGAGTGCAGAAATGCTCCATCTTGTTGCGGCAATAGTAGCAGACACCGCAGGCAGAACGGAAATTCATAGCCACTCTCTGGCCAACTTGATATCCCATGATGCAATTTTTACCAATTTCAACGATGTTGCCGCAGGCTTCATGACCGATAATGGCTGGACCGGCCGGACCTTGACGCGGCGGGCGCCCTTTCATCAATCCAAAGCGGTCCTCCAAAATCTCCGGATCGGTACCGCACACTCCGCAATATTTTAGTTTGACCTTGACCCTGTCTGGCCCGCACACCGGATCCGGAACATTTTCAATGCCAAAATGTCCGATACTCTTGATTACGGCTGCTTTCATGTCTCCTCCTTAAGCAGATAAATGTACTATGATCATATTTTTTAGCGTTGGTACAAAGTAATTTAAGGCGTTCTAAGCTCAATGGCCAAACTACCTGTTTCTGAATTTTCAAAATAAAGGAATCCGGGGCGATTTACCCCTTTGGACATGGTCCAGATTTTCAATCCGTCTTTCTTGCCCTTAGCAATGGCGGCATCAAGATCATCGACCAGAAAGCCGATGTGATGCAGGCCTTCACCGGTATTATCCAGAGATTCCTTAAGAGCCTGATTACCCTCAGTAGGTTCAAGCAGTTCTAATTCCGGGCCGCCCAAATCAGCATTGCTGATAGTGGTTTTCCATTCAGCTGGTTTGCCATGCAGTTCACCCTTGAAAGGAATGGTGATCTTGCGCTTATCACCAACTTTGAAGGGACCAATGCCAATTGATTCGAAATAAGCCATGGCTTTGTCTATATCTTTTACCACTATTCCTACATGATGTAATTTGGTATAGGTGTATTTGCTGTCCTTTTTGTCCATATTTACTCCTTTTACAATATTATATTTTACATAAAGCTAATGAACATTCACTCAATGCAGGTAAACTATATCACTGGGGATATTTCTTTCGCCGTCTTTGCAGTCAGTATATACGTTTCGAAGGGATAGTGTAAAGCCTGCTGACAGCCGCAGGATCCCAAAGATTAATTGCGATCATCAACAAGCCGGGCGGCTGCACTTGTTCTATTGAAAACGGCACAGTAAGATATATTCAGGGATTTGATTGAGTAAGGATAAAAACGAAATGCCATTTATTAGACCGGATATACTACGTCCACCCAGCGAGGCGTCTAGCTATTTTTTACCTTTTACCAGCGGTTGTTCACACCATTCCTGTGGATTTTGCAACTTCTACGGCTCTCCTCTCCAGATACGTGATCTGGAAGAAATCAAAAAGGAAATTGATGCCCTTTCCCGGTTTATAAGGCACGGTCAAAGAACTGCCGGAATGCCGTATATCATGTACGCCATCGCCAATGAATGGGATGGGCGGCGGGTGTTCATACAGGATGGCGATGCTCTGGTTTACCCGCTGGCAGATTTAAAAGAAGGACTGCGATACCTGAATAACCATTTTCCGGATCTGGAAAGAATAGCTGCCTATGCCACCGCACAGGATATTTTGCGTCTCACCGCAGCGGAATTGAAGGAACTCAAAGAGCTTAAACTGGGTATCCTGTATCTGGGAGTTGAAAGCGGAGATGACGAGATATTGCAACAGATTGGCAAAGAGGTAAACTACGACCAAATTGTGGATGCAGGACACAGAATCAAAGAGGCCGGAATATTAAGCTCGGTGACGGTCATTCTTGGATTGGGAGGGCCGCAAAAAAGCCGAGAACACGCTCTGGCAACAGCCCGCATTCTGACAGATTTAGATCCGGATTATGCCGGGGCTTTAACTTTGACACTGATTCCCGGAACGCCCATGTATGATGCCTTTCAAAAAGGACATTTTGAACTGATTACCCCTTTCCAATCACTCCAGGAGCTCAGAATAATCGTACAAAACTCAAATTTCAGCCATTGTTTTTTCAGTTCCATGCATGCCTCCAACTATCTTTCTTTGCGCGGCACCTTGCCAGAGGACAGGCAGCAAATGTTAAACCAGATTGACTTCGTTCTGCAGAGCAATAACCAGTCTTTGCTCAGGCCGGAATTCATGCGAGGACTTTGAATATCTTTACATCCAGCCAATGCATTTGTTAAACTTGATTTGAAGCTAAATTGACGCTTCGTGTATAAATTGAAAATTCAAACATCAATGAAGGAGGGTCACCATGGGTGGTAGAGATTTTCAAAAGAGTGAAAAAAAGAAACCCAAGAAAGACGCTAAAAAACAGAATATTATATCCAGTTTTCAGGAAGCAAAACCTGAAGTAGAGGTCATCCGCAAAGGAAAGAAAAATAAAGATATGGAATAATCCGTTAAACGGGCAGATTTTATCTGCCCGTTTCGGTAGTTGTGAGTTTATTAATGATGGATAACAAGCATCTGCAAGCCATCGTGCAGGGGCGAGTTCAAGGTGTTTGTTTCAGGGCTTTCGTGCAGCAAAAAGCACTTGAACTGAGTTTGAATGGATTTGTGCGTAATCTGCCGTCTGGAAATGCGGTGGAGGTGCAAGCCGAAGGTGATGGAAAAGCTTTGGAAAGACTGGTGGAATATCTTAAGTCAGGTCCCGAAGGTGCGGCGGTAAGCTCTGTAATCACAACCTGGTCGAGATACACATCTGAATACCAACAATTCAAAATCCGCTATTAAGTCTCAAAGCCTACTCTGGCTGCCTTGATTAAATCCAAATATTCCGATCTCAATCCTAACAACTGGCAGGCCTCATTATCAATATCAAAAGGCTCACCTACGAATATTTTCTCAATATTCTCGATTGTGCCCTGATTGATTTGCGGCCCCTTACCGGTAAACAGTTGTCGCCCTTCAATGATGCCTAAATCAAAGGGCAGAGTAAAATAGAGATCTGCCAGTACTTTATCGATACCCAAACTGAATAGACTATCCCATCCCCCGGCACGGGCGCCATATTTGGTGCTGGGCAGTGCTGAAAGTAAATTCATCACGCTGAATTCAGGACGTTCATGAATCACTTTCAGCGCCGACACGGTGATCAAATAATCGCTTGACAGAATGACATTGGGTATCCAGAAAGTGGGCACTGCGAAAGGTTTTGGCAGTGGATTGTCAACTTCCACCAGGATACAATCCTTTACATCCAGCATCAAGACGCGCGGGAAGTCGTAACTCAAAGCCTGGTAAATCTGAGAAACCGGGCCGCCGCCCGGTGTGCCTTCCAGGATCAGAATATCGGCATCGCTTACTTCGCGGATACCTTCAATAATTTTAACGATAATTTCCGGACTGGTGGTGACCGGATATGGAGACGGATAAGAGGCTGATGGTTTAATTAACACACGCCTGGCTCTCGCAATCTCCGGTGAAGATTGAAAATTGAAATCTGAAGCTTCAATGATCAATGGATTATTCCCCTCAAATGACCATAAATCTATTATAGTTCAAATATCGTATTATTATGTATCCTGAGACCAATCTAACATCATGATCTGCAGTTTATCGCCTTTAACCACTTTTTCCTTGTCTTCGGGGACAATTGCCAGACCATTGGCTAACGCCATAGACCTTAATATGCCTGATCCTTGAGGACCGGTCAATTTGGCATAATAGGTCCCTTCCCTCTTTTGCACAACTACGCGGGCAAAAACGCGCCGGCCGTCATCGTTTTTGATACCATCTTCCATAATAGCTTCCACGCTGGGTTTGGCCAGGTTGGTTTTCCCCATCATTTTGAGAATGGCTGGGCGTACAAACAGCTCATAATTAACCATGCTGCTAACCGCATTGCCGGCTAAACCCAGGTGCGGCAAGTCATCAGATGCTTTATCCGGTCCAGAACGTTTGATGGTTCCAAAAGCCAGAGGTTTCCCTGGTTTGGAGCGGATCTTCCAGAACACGATTTCACCCTGTTTTTGCAGCACATTTTTGACAACATCATAATCACCCATGGAGACGCCGCCAATGGTAATCAACATATCGGCATCCAGTCCCTGGTTTATTTTAAGGATTACGGAGGCTTCATTATCCAAAGCCACGCCCAGTAATTTGGGAATGCCGCCATCTCTGATTACCTGTGCGGCTACACTGTAAGTATTGCTGTTATATATTTTGCCTTCTTCTAATGGTTCACCCAGACCGGTAAGTTCATCACCAGTGGCCAGAATGGCAATCACCGGACGGCGAATCACTTTGACCGCAGCTTTGCCCATGGAAGCCAGCACGCCAATTTCGGAAGGCCGCAATACGGTGCCTTTTGCCAGCACCAACTCACCTTTTTTGATACTTTCTCCCGCTCTACGGATGTTGGCGCCGGGCTCTTCGGCAATCATAATTCCAATTTCAGACGGATATCCTTTTTCTGTCAGCTTTCTTTGGGTTTCATCAGTATCTTCAAACCCAATAACAACATCGGCGCCCTGCGGTGTGGGCGCACCGGTCATAATGCGTATGGCGGAACCAGGAATCAGTGTTTTGTGCGGAGTGTCACCGGCCACAATAATATCAATCACTTTCAATACGCGTGGATTCAGGGGACCGCTGTTTTTGATGTCTGCGGATTTTACGGCGTAACCATCTAAAGCCGAATTATCCCGCGGAGGAACATCAATCTGAGAATATATATCTTCAGCCAGGACTTGCCCCTGACATTCCAGTAAGGAGAGTTCTATGGCTTCCAATGGATGAATACTTTTTAAAACTGTTTCCAGCGCTTGTTCAACACTTATCATTCAAGAGTTCCTCATGATGGGCTAACTGGCGACCGGTATTCAAATCAGCTTCAGTATTGATATTGAAAAAGCTCAAGTTTTTGGGGTCCAGGTAACCAATTTCCACAGCCTCAATATATTTCACTTTAACCATCGGATACAATTCCAGCACTGAGAGCCGTTCTTGCCGTATCAAA
>DAOUAU010000275.1:0-10272 GCA_034433195.1 Dehalococcoidales bacterium | reverse complement strand
ACGTTACCGTGTAAATGTCAAGCCAGAGGGGGCAAAAGAGGTTATTTCTGCCGGTGCCGGATCAGCAAACATCAAGGTACTGCCGGAGACGTCAGAAATAATATTATGCCGATCCTGAATGGTGTTGGAGGAGGGGATTGCCGTTATTGAATGGTCAAATTGGCGTGGGAAATATGTATGCCGCCCTCAATTTAACCTGTTTTGAATTCTAATAATTCAAATGGTGGCTGCCGAATAATCAATTTCTTCCAAAGTGGCTTGATTCATGGCATCACCCTGAGTGCCGGCTACGGGGGGACTGCGCCTCTGCGGGGCCGACTTTCAGCCGTGAAATAGAAAATAGAGCTTCCAGCAGTTGGACCGGGGAAGGGGCGGCCGCATCCAGCCGGTGTAACCCCGCGGATTCTACCCGCTCGAGATCATCAATTACTGCAGTGCGCGATATCTGGCCCACAAGGTGGTTCACTGTGGTACGGAAAACGCACCTGGTCCTGCCGGTTTAGCTGTTACCGGGCCGCGGCATCATATTTAAAATCAGACTTTTCGGCAATCATGGAAAGCAGTTTCAGGGATGCTCCCCGCGGCTGATACATGCCGGTTTCCCATTCACTGATGGTTTGCTGGCGCGTCCCCATTTGCTCAGCCAGGGCCTGTTGAGTCAGTCCCAGGTGCTGCCGCAAAGATAGAATGCGGGTTTTGTCCCAGATGGGTTGACCGGCCTGGTATTTGTTTGACATACACGCATTTTACACGATAAGAGGTAAAAAAGGCAAGCGGCGCGGGCGGTTCATCTGACCTGGGCTGTTCTCTCCACTTTGATAATCTAAAATCAAGATTGTTAATTTGATTAAAGTAAAAAATTTAACTAGAATATAAAGGTTTGCGAATGATAAACAGGCTTCAGATCCGTATTGATGTTTAAGTTCAGTCAAATTGTTTAAAAAATTATTTTTTCCTGAATTGGCAGTGAAAAAAATCACCTCTTCATGCGGTTTTTTCCGCTGAGATTATTCAGGAGCAGCCGCATTCGGATTTGCACATCATTCATATATGCGTTATGATGATAGTTAGCAGTCTGGTTAGTAGACTGCTAAAAGTGACAAAGATAAATTTTTCAGGAGGATATAGAATGGTAACAAAATTACAACCCCTGGCTGACCGGCTGGTGGTCAAGCCCATTCAGAAGGAAGAGATGACCAAGGGTGGCATCTACCTTCCCGACACCGCTAAAGAAAAACCGCAAGAGGGCGAAGTGGTCGCTGTGGGACCCGGACGTATGACTGATGATGGCAAGCGCATCGCCATGGACCTGAAAGTGGGGGATCGGGTAATCTATTCCAAATATGGTGGTTCTGAAATCAAGGTAGATGATGTTGAGATGATCATCCTGCGCGAGAGTGATATCCTGGCTAAGAAAGCCTAAAAAAATATACTGGTTGATGGTTTCCAGTTTCCAGTTAGCGGTTGGAGAAAGAAGAAGACGGCTGATCATTTTTCACCAGGGCGCAACTAAAAACTGGAGATTTGAAGCAATAATAGAAGGAGAATAATAAATATGGCAAAACAAATTATATTCGGTGAAGAAGCTAGACACGCTCTCAAAAGGGGTATCGATACGTTGACTGATGCCGTCAAAGTTACCCTTGGCCCCAAAGGCCATGCCGTAGCCCTGGATAAAAAATGGGGAGCTCCCCAGGTAGTGGATGATGGCGTCACTATTGCCAAAGAAATCGAACTGCCCGATCCTTTCGAGAACATGGGCGCCCAGTTAGTTAAAGAAGCTGCCACCAAGACCAATGATCAAGTCGGTGATGGCACCACTACTTCCACCGTTCTGGCTCATGCCATGGTCACCGGCGGATTCAAGAATATCGCTGCCGGCGCGGATAATATGGCCCTCAAAAGAGGCATTGAGAAGACCGTTAAAGCGATTATCGAAGAGCTTAAAAAGAATTCTACCGAAGTCAAAGGTAAAGAGCAGATCGCCCAGGTTGGCACCATCACTGCCAAAGATGCCGAGATCGGCAACCTGATCGCCGATGTCATGGAGAAAGTGGGCAAAGATGGCGTTATCACCGTTGAAGAGTCCAAGGGCACTCAGTTCGAAACTGAATTTGTTGAGGGCATGCAATTTGACCGCGGCTACCTCAGCGCTTATTTCGTTACCAATGCTGACAGAATGGAAACTGTGATCGAAGATCCCTATATTTTGATTACCGATAAGAAAATTTCCGCGATTACTGATATTCTGCCGGCTCTGGAGAAAATTCTGCAGGTTTCCAAGAACGTGGTTATTGTGGCCGAGGATGTCGAAGGTGAAGCCCTTGCCACTTTGGTTGTCAATAAACTGCGCGGCACCATCAATATTCTGGCCGTCAAGGCTCCCGGCTTCGGTGACAGAAGAAAAGCCATGTTGGAAGATATGGCGATTCTGACCGGCGGTAAAGTGATTTCTGAAGAAGTGGGTCGCAAATTGGATTCCGTCACCGTTGAAGATCTGGGACGGGCCCGCCGCATCACCAGCGACAAAGATAATACCACCGTGGTTGAAGGCAAAGGCGCTGAGGCTGATATTCAGGCCAGAATCAAGCAGATCAAAGCTCAAATCGCTGAGACCACCTCTGATTTCGATCGTGAAAAATTACAGGAAAGACAGGCTAAATTAGCCGGCGGCGTAGCGGTCATCAAGATCGGCGCGGCCACTGAGACCGAACTCAAAGAAAAGAAGCTTCGCGTGGAAGATGCCCTGTCAGCCACCAAAGCAGCTGTCGAAGAAGGCATTCTGCCCGGTGGCGGTGTTGGCCTGCTGCTGGCCATTCCGGCCATCGAAAAAATCAAGGCCAGCGGCGATGAAGCCACCGGTGTTGAAATTGTGCGCAAAGCCATTGAAGAACCCATCCGCTTTATCGCGGAGAATGCCGGACGAGACGGCGCGGTAGTGGTAGATACCATCAAGAGAAGCCCCAAGGGCTTTGGCTATGACGCGGCTGCCGATGAGTTCTGCGATATGATTAAAAAAGGCATTATCGATCCCACCAAAGTGGTCAGAAGCAGTCTGCAAAATGCTTCCAGTATCGCCTCCATGATTCTCATTACCGAGTCTCTGGTGGCTGATATTCCGGAAAAGAAAGAACCGGCCGCTCCGCAGATGCCGGGCGGCGGCGGATACGGCGGCGGTGATTTTTAAAAAGTAGTATTTAGCTGTCAGGGGTTGGTGGTTAACGGTTCAAACCCTGACTATCCGAACGAACACTGGATTTCAAGAGGCCATTCCCGGCAAACGCCGGGAATGGCCTCTTGGGCTATCTCCGGATTGGGTAATCAGTGCTTTTTATTATAGACTGTAAGTGGAGGGCATAGATGAATAAGGATCAAATTCAGGTTTACGGCACCGGTTGGTGTCCGGATACCACCCGCGCCAGACAATGCCTGGACCGCTTAAAAGTCCATTATACCTATTGTGATATTGACAGGGATCAGACGGGATGTGCCTTTGTGGAAAAGGTCAATGGCGGGAAACGAAGAGTCCCTACGATTGTCCTGGCTGATGGTTCTATCCTGGTCGAGCCCGCTGCCGGTGTGCTGGAACAGAAACTGGGGGCAGGCCACCGCAGCTGATACGGCTGTCGGGTATCCCGGGCCAGGAAATCAACCCGTGTCCCTGGTTCCCGGCTTGAGTTGTTTTGTCGTATCTATCTTCTCTTGCAGGCTATTTTGGACTGAAGTTGATCTCCGCATCCAGCGGTTCAGCCCGGGCGGCTTTTTGAACTTGCCCCAGAAAAATATAGAAACCGGTTTCCAGATCCCCCCGGTAGTTCGCTACTTCCGTCCGGTTTTCGTTTTTGAATTGAGCCAGCAGAGCCGGCAATCTGGTCAAAGCACCAGGATAATCCAATAAAATGCCCGCCAGACAATGCCGCAGTTCCGATTGAGGTTGGCCTTGCCCGGGCAAAAAGAACAATTTGACATAGAAGTGCCCCAGAAAACTGGTTTCATCAGCGTCTATGGCCAGTGCCCGATTAATATTGAATTGAGCGTGACGCAGATCAAAATATCCGCATTCGGCATGGGCTGCTCCTATCACACCCGCTTTTTGCAGGCTGAAGAGTACCACTATCTGGCGGCTGTTCACCGGCAGTCCGCAATAATAACACGGGCTATTGCTGGTAATTCTGATCGAACCGGGTTTAACGATCGTGAGATTGCTGCTGTTCGCGCTTAATGGCATCCATTCTTCCTTGAGGCTTTAACCAAAAATGATCCAGGCTGTTTAATCAAGGTTCAGGGAATACGGGTTGCCTGGCTCATGATCATTCGGTTTACGCCTGCTCCGGTTTAACCTTTGACGCCGCTGCCAGCGAAAAATTCCAGGGCGGCATCCACCACATCAGCGTCGTACAGAACTGATTTGTTCTTGCAGATTTCTTCCAATGCCAGGCTCAGTCCCAGAGAAGCCCGGTAAGGCCGGTTGGATGACATGGCTTCAATCACGTCCGCCACGGCCAGAATGCGTGACTCCAGCAACACATCATCACTGGTCAAACCACCGGGATAACCCGAACCATCAATTCTTTCGTGGTGCTGCACTATCATATCTGCCACCGGCCAGGGGAATTCGATGCCTTTCATGATATCGAATCCGATCAAGGGATGAGTTTTAATCAGGTCATATTCATAAGCGCTTAACCGGCCCGGCTTGCTCAGGATTTCGGAGGGAATGGCCAGCTTGCCCACATCATGTACCAGAGCGGCCAATTCCAGTCCTTTAACTGCCTGGCTGGGCAAGTCCATGATACGGGCAATTTCCAAACAAATTTTTGAGACGCGGGATTGATGACCGGCGGTGTAGGGGTCCCGCACTTCCATCATCTGACCCATCGCTCTGACAGCTTCTTCAAAAATCTTCCGCATGTTCCACAGGTCGCGCGAAGTAGTTTCCAAATTCTGTGCTTCGGATGACCGCGATTGACTGTTCCCCTGGGGGGCGCTGTGATTTGAAACCGCTTGAGTGCTCAACGGCAGGAACAATGACGTTTCTTTTTCTTTTAGACAGGGTGTTTTGTTCATTTTTTGTACCTGATCCTATGGTCTTTTTCGCCTTGCCTGATGCCAAAATACCTGACCGTGATGTGGCTCAGTACTGGTATTTTAGTACTTTAGTATCTCAGAGAGGTTACAAAATATCCCCGAAGGTCACAAAAAAATCACAAAATGGCAAGCCGGATGCCGCCTGGTACTGGCTTTTTAGCTAAAAGTGTTAGTGGAAACACGGTGATTAGCGCTGTTTTCTGTGAACAATGGAATCGGCTGGCAGAATATGCCTGGTTGCGGTGAACGGTAATCAATGGCCGGCAGTGATATTATTCAAGTCATGGGCCGGTTGGGTATCGGGGTCAGTTTTTCAAGGTTGGGCTAAATCTTCAGCAGATTGTGCAGTGAATCGAGGTCTGAGACCGGGCCGACCACCGAAAGGCGGGCCCTTTCAGGCGCGATCAACTGGCGGGCGATGGTCTGCATTTCAGAGTGGGTGATAGAATCAATCAGAGTGATTACTTCACTCAGAGTCATAATGCGTCCGGTTAACATTTCCTGACCGCCCAGCCAGGCGGCTACATTGCGGCTGTCTTCCATTCTCAAATCCAGTCTCCCTTTTGACATCTTTCGGGCTTTACTCACTTCGGCTTCCGGAATATCTGCTTTCAGCAGTTCCAACTGTTCCAGAATGGCCTTAATGGCCGCGCTCAGGTTATCAGGATCAACGCTGGCCGATACGGTCAGAGAGCCGCTATCCAGAAAGTGCTCAACCGAGCTGTTGATGTTATAAGCCAGTCCCATTTTATCGCGGATTTCGCTGAACAGGCGGCTGCTCATCCCTTCGCCCAGAATGACATTCAAAAGATCGAGGTGGAAACGCTGAGGATGGGAGATGGCAATGCCGGGCAAGGCCAGACACAGATGGGCTTGCTCGGTGTCTCTTTTTTCTATCTTGAGACGATCTCCGGTATAACCGGAATAAGGCAGACAAATGGCGCGGGGTGAGTTGTTTTGCCAGTCATCCATCAGTTTGGAGATAATATCCACTACCTCGGCATGAGTCACCTCTCCGGTAATGGCTACCAGTGTATTTCGGGGTGTATATTTGGTTTCCAGATAACTCAACAGATGGTGACGCCCGATGGCGGAGACCGATTCAGCAGTTCCGGCGATATCCCGGCCCAGGGGATGCCGGGGCCATAAAAGCCCGTCGATCAGCAAAGCTGCCTGCATATCAGGGGAGTCCTTGCACATGTGGATTTCTTCGATGATAATCTGGCGTTCCTTTTCAATATCTTCAGGCCTGAAGACCGAATTGCGCAGCATGTCCACCAGCACACCGGCGGCCTCGGCAAAATCCTGGCGTGTCACTTTGCACCAGTAAAAGGTCAATTCTTTATCCGTGGCGCCGTTAAGAATGCCGCCCATGCCTTCGATCGCTTCCGAAATTTCTCTGGCAAGCGGGCGTTTTTTGGTGCCGCGGAAAAGCAGGTGTTCAATAAAATGAGAAGTGCCGGCCTCTGGTTCTGTTTCGTAGCGCGAACCCACGCCGATGAAGATGGCGATGCACACCGCGCGGGTATGCGGCATGGTGCTGGTGACCACTCGCAGACCGTTGGGCAGGGTAGTTTTCTGGTACAAATCAGGCTCCCTTATTGCTGATGATATTCCAATAAGACCATATTACAATTATACCTTAAAAGGTAACAGTGTGTCCGACCGTTTAGCCTGCCGAAGATGAAACATCAGACTGCGGTCCAGTGATCAGCGCCGGAGCGCGGTGGGGCCGGCCCTAAAAAAGATTTACGGCTATTTTACTCAGACCAGCTTGACCAAACGGTATTCTTTGCCGCCTTTGCGCAGCACCAGAGCCAGGCCTTCAATGCTATCATTCAAAGTGACTGCCCGTTTGATATCCTGCACACGCTGGTTATTCAGGTAGATCCCCCCGCCTTGCACCAAACGCCGGGCTTCACCTTTGGAGGCCGCCAGGCCGCTGGCGGTCAGGATATCCGTGATATTGGAACCATCACCGCCCAGGAGATCTTTGTTCAATAAAGCTGACGGGACATCCGCGAAGACTTCCAGCAACTCCACCAGCCCCAGATCACCAATCTCAGCCCCGAAAAGGATTTTGGAAGCCTGTTCAGCTTTCTTTAAAGCGTTTTCACCATGCACCAGACGGGTTACTTCCTGGGCCAGTTTGCGATGCGCGGCGCGCTTTTCTGGAGCGGTCATCAATGATGTGGCCAGTTCTTCAATTTCAAGCTGAGGGAGCAATGTGAAGTACTTCAGATAGTTCACCACTTCTTTATCTTCCGAATTCATCCAGAATTGATAAAAGCGGTAGGGAGAGGTTTTTTGCGCATCCAGCCAGATGGCACCGCTTTCGGTTTTGCCAAATTTGGAACCGCCGGAGGTGGTTAAAAGCGGGAAGACCAGCGCATGCGCTTTAACGCCGTGGATTTTTCGGATCAGGTCAGTGCCCGCAGTGATATTGCCCCATTGGTCGCTGCCGCCCATTTGCAGCGTGCAGTGATAGTTTTCGTAAAGTTTGAGGAAATCATAGGATTGCAATAACAAGTAGCTGAATTCAGTATAGGAAATACCTTCTCCTTCCAGGCGGCGCTTGATCGTTTCTTTGGCAATCATGGTATTAATTGAAAAGTGCTTGCCGACATCGCGCAAAAAATCGGTCAGACTAACGGTGGTCAGCCAATCTGCGTTGTTGACCATCACCGCCGGATTAGCGTGGGATTTAAAGTCCAGAAAACGGCTCAATTGCTCCTTGATGCCATTCAGATTAAAATTGACGTCCTCTTTGGATAGCATTTTGCGTTCTTGAGTTTTCCCGCTGGGATCACCGATCAATCCGGTACCTCCTCCGGCTACGGCAATCGGGGTATGGCCAAAACGCTGCAGGCGGACCAGCCCCATAATGGCCAAAAGGTTGCCGGCATGCAGAGAGGCCGCTGAAGGATCAAAACCAATATAGCCCGCCACTTTTTCGGTTGCCATGGCAGCCTGTAAGCCTTCAGTTGCATCATAGACCAGGTTGCGCCATTGAAACTCGTCAAAAACATTCATCTCCGATTCCCCTTTTTCCACCAGTTGATTTCAATTTAATCTATCACCCCTTCCGGTCAGTGTCAATTATAACCCGGAGGAGACAGACAGAAGTTTCTGCTTTTTCATCCGCACCTGCCGGTGTTCCTCTTTAAACCGGAGGTGAATGCCATCAGTAATTGGAATTGGCGGGTGATGCTGCGGCGATATTACCAGTGATGCTCCTTTGCCATTTTGTGATTCTTTTGTTATTCTCTGATTTTATTTGTGACAATAATGTGATATTTCTGCCATATCATGAGACAACTAAGTTTGCCGGTTGGATTAACCGGCCGGACAAATTTAACTTTAGCGCTTCAGGAGCGGAATTTATGAGATATCCCGTGGTTAAATCTGAGATGGATCGCAATTGGTTAAAATACTGCGGTTTCCTGGACTTGTCAATGGACCAGTTCATGTCAATACAGGAGTCTCTCTTACGCCAACAAATCACAAAAGTCAGCCTTTCCCGCCTGGGTCAAAAAATCATGGGGCAAGATACTCCCCGTAACATGGCCGAATTTCGCCGTATGGTGCCCCTTACGCGTTATCAGGATTACTTGCCGGAATTGGAAGCACGTGATGAGAGCGCTTTATCTGAAAAACCTTTTGCCTGGGCGCATACTTCCGGCGGCGGGGATTTATTCCGCCGTGTCCCCATCACCGGGGAAGGTCATAAAAAGCAGCTGGAGCATCTGATGGCGGCCTTCATTTTAGCCTGCTCCAGAGGCAAAGGACAAAGCTCTTTGGCTGAGGGTGACCGCGTGTTGTTCAATACCGCCCCCAAACCTTATTTATCCGGCATTTTGGCCGCCGGCGCCGCTCAGGCCTTTAATATGCGATCGATCATGGACCCGGAAAAACATGATCATCTGGAATTTCGCGATAAAATGAAACAGGGTTTTGAAGAGTCTCTGCGCACCGGAATGGATATTCTGGTAGCCATGACCAGTGTGCTGGTCAAGACCGGTCAGGAGTTTGACCAGAAATCCCAGACAGGCGGATTCTCCAAACATCTCAAAAATCCCGCTGAGTTATACCGCGTCAGCCGCGCTTATTTGAAAAGCCAAATGGAAAAACGGCCTGTTTTGCCCAAGGACATCTGGCCTTTAAAGGCTTTGATCTGCTGGGGTATTGATACAGAGGCCTACCGGGAACAGGTATATCAGTACTGGGGTGCTTATCCTTACCAGTTTCATGCCTGCACTGAAGCCGGCATTATGGCGGTGCAAACCTGGCAGCGGACTGGAATGACTTTTCTGCCTAATTCCAATTTTTATGAATTCATTTCTGAGTCAGAAAGAGCTAAATCAGATGCGGATATGTTCTATGAGCCGAAAACCGTCCTGCTTGACGCTGTATTGCCCGGCCAGCAATATGAATTGGTGATTACCAGTTACTATGGAATGCCCTTTTTACGCTATCGCCTGGGGCATCTGGTACGCTTTACCGCGGTGGAGGATTTAGCTGCCGGAATCGCTTTGCCTCAGATGGTTTTTGAATCCCGCGCGGATGATCTGATAGATATCGCCGGATTTACGCGCGTCTGTGAGAGGTCCATCAGTCAGGCTGTGGCCGCCTCACACATTGCCTGTGAAGACTGGGTCGCCCGTAAGGAGACCATTCTGGGCAAACCGGCACTGCACATTTATCTGGAGTTGAACGCCAGACCAA
This sequence comes from Dehalococcoidales bacterium, assembly GCA_034433195.1. Lineage (GTDB taxonomy): Bacteria > Chloroflexota > Dehalococcoidia > Dehalococcoidales > UBA3254 > DATIKD01. The sequence continues at coordinate 459 of DAOUAU010000275.1, read as the reverse complement.
CTGCAGATTTGGGAGAAGCGTTAAACTCCCAGCTAGCTTTGGCCGACCCCGGGTACCGTGATTTGATGGCGATGATGAATATTCACCCTTTGCGCGTGACACTTTTAACACCGGGCAGTTTCAAGCGTTTTGCCAGTGCCAGACGCCAGGCGGGATTTGAATTAGCACGGCAAAAACCCCGCCGCATGAACGCCGTTGAAGAAGAAATCAATGAATTACAAGGCTTGGAAGTACGCCTGCCCGTCCACTCGGTATAAATTAGAGGTGAGTTTCCACAGGTTAATAAAGGAGTTTGATTTTGACCGCCTATTTGATAATACCGTTGATTGGATGCCTGTTCTGCATTGCCCTGTTAACCCTTCTGGTCCTCAAGGGCCGTCAGCACGTGGCGCAAAAACCTTTTGGGGTATTCCTCGGTTTTATGACCCTGTGGGCTTTTTTCATATTCCTGATGCGATC